>JAISGH010000014.1 GCA_031263185.1 Prevotellaceae bacterium
ATTGACAGGTTGGCGAATTTTTTTTTGAGGCGCTACGAAAAATCCATTTTTCATTCTCCCCTCCCTGCTGATATTCCTGCGAAGTCGGGAATGTCGGGACAGGTGCGCACAAAACCTTATTTTTACCTAATTTATCTAACAAAACAACCTCAGTAGCATATAGTTACACAGAATACATAAACCTCATTACCTTATCTTTCCTCCAACCGTTTTTGTTGCTTTAATGAGGTAATGAGGTTTTGTTATTTGTGATAAATTATTGCTACTGAGGTTGTTTTGTTAGAAAAATTAGGTGAAAATGAGGTTTTATGTACTCCAATATTCCATGTTGCACCGCTGTAAGGGCGGGACAACAAATCACAACTTCTGATTTGTTGTTGTGAAATCTTTCGAGGCGACGAGCGCTATGATGCCCATGATCAATAAGCCACCTCCAAATATACCGATAACAATTAATGTGTTCATATTATTTTATTTTTGAAAGTAAATAAATACCAACAAACAGCAAGCAATAATGCGGCAATAGAACCTGCAATAAGAATATATACCTTATCAATGTCTCCCTTTAGAATAGTTCCGAGAACAAGGCTACCAAACGCAAGTTTACTTGCATCCATACACATCTTACCTATGTTTTCTACCGCTTTTTGATTAAGTCTCATACCTACTTGTCAATGCGTTTTGTCAAGTATTCGTGAAAATTTATTTTTGAGTCAACCAGCCGCACGTACCCTTACGTTCCTGCATAAGGAAAACGAAAAGCGCGAATTTTCCAAGCGTATGAAGTAAAAAAAGCGTTTTTTAACAGAGAGAAAATATCCCCTTTTTAACTTGAACGTAGGGTTAGGGTAATTTGCCCACGCTTGTAAGCCTCCCCCAAAGTTGGATGGAAACTTGCCCAAGCGTGGGCAAGTATAAGCCCTCCTACCTACCGCACAAACAGCAGCTCCCTGTACTTTGGCAGGGGCCACATCTCGTTGTCAACAATCAGCTCGAGCTTGTCGATGTGGTAGCGAATGGCGTCCATGCGCGGCACAATGCTGTCGTGGTAGGCTAAGGCTTTTTCTCTTTCGCTCTCGATTTTGTTGGCAACCTTGCGCTCGTTAATCATGTTCTCCACGCCGAGCGTGATTTCGTTGGTGTGGTTGGCAATGCGCTCAATGATGAGCCTGTTCTGCGCCGAGAGCGCCTTGCCGGCGTCGTCGGGGAAGAGGGCGGCTACTTTCGATACGTTGTCCAGCAGCCTCGACTGGTACTCGGTTGCCACCGGAATGATGTGGTTCAGCGCCAGGTCGCCCAGCACGCGCGACTCTATCTGTATCTTCTTTGTGTAGGTTTCCCACTTTACCTCGCAGCGCGAGTGCAGCTCTTTCTGGTTGAGAACGCCCACGTCCTCAAACATTTTTATGCTGGCCTCCGTGAGGTAGCTGTCAAAAATTACCGGTACGCTGGTTTCGCAGTCCAGGCCGCGCTTTTTGGCTTCGGCCTTCCACTCGTTGCTGTAGCCGTTGCCGTCGAAGCGTATGGGGGCGCTCTCCTTGATGTAGCTTTTTACCACCTCAAAGATGGCCTTTTCCTTGGCCGTGCCCTTGGCGATGAGCGCCTCTACCTCTCCGAGAAACTCGCCAAGCTGGTGGGCAACGGCGGCGTTGAGGGCAATCATGGCCGCGCCGCAGTTTTCGGACGAGCCTACGGCGCGGAACTCAAAGCGGTTGCCGGTAAACGCAAAGGGCGACGTGCGGTTGCGGTCGGTGTTGTCGATAAAGAGTTCGGGTATTTGCCCTACGCCGAGCTTGAGGCCAGCCTTTTTGTCGATGGCAATCGCTTCGTCGGCTTTGGAGGAGGCAACCTTGTCCAGCACTGCCGAAATCTGGCTGCCGAGAAATACCGATATGATGGCCGGCGGCGCCTCGTTTGCGCCCAGCCGGTGGGCGTTGGTGGCGGAGCTGATGGAGGCCTTCAGCAGGGCGTTGTGCTTGTGGACGGCCTTGAGCACGTTGGCAACAAAGGTTACGAACTGCAGGTTGCTCACGGCGTCTTTGCCCGGCGCGAGGAGGTTTACGCCCGTGTCCGTTCCGAGCGACCAGTTGCAGTGCTTACCGGAGCCGTTGACGCCCTTAAACGGCTTTTCGTGCAGTATCACCCTGAAGCTGTGCCGGCGGGCTACGCGGCGCATTACCGACATGACCAGCAGGTTATGGTCAACGGCAAGGTTTGTCTCCTCGTACATGGGCGCCAGCTCAAACTGGTTGGGGGCAACCTCGTTGTGCCGCGTTTTTACGGGGATGCCGAGCTTGTGGGCTTCTACCTCGAGCTCGGTCATGAAGGCCAGCACGCGCGAGGGGATGTGCCCAAAGTAGTGGTCTTCGAGCTGCTGGTTCTTTGCGCTGTCGTGCCCCATGAGGGTGCGGCCGGTGAGCATGAGGTCCGGGCGGCCCGCCCAGAGCGACCCGTCAACCAGAAAGTACTCCTGCTCCCAGCCGAGGTACGAGAATACTTTGGTAACGCTCTCGTCAAAGAGCTTGCAGACCTTCACCGCGCTCTTGTCCACAGCGGCGAGCGCCTTGAGCAGCGGCGCCTTGTAGTCCAGCGCCTCGCCCGTGTAGGAGATAAAGATGGTGGGGATGCACAGCGTGTCGCCCACCACAAAGGCGGGCGACGCGGGGTCCCACGCCGTGTACCCGCGCGCCTCGAAGGTGTTGCGGATGCCGCCGCTGGGGAAGCTCGACGCGTCTGGCTCCTGCTGCACGAGCAGCTTGCCCGAGAACTCCTCAATAATTTGCTTCTCGCTGTTGAACTCCGCAAACGCGTCGTGCTTTTCGGCGGTGCCGCCCGTGAGGGGCTGAAACCAGTGGGTGTAGTGGGTAGCCCCCATCTCGATAGCCCACTGCTTCATGCCCTGCGCCACCTCCTCGGCAATGTCGTGCGTGAGCGGAGCGCCGGCCTTTACCTCGGCGCTGAGGGTTTTGAAGGTTGTTTTGGACAGGTAGTTCTTCATCTTCTCGTGCGAGAAAACGTTCTGCCCAAAGTAGCCGGAGACTCTCCCCGAAGGAGCGTCAACCTGTACGGCTTTCTTGCCGAAAGCCTCATCTAATAGCTTAAATCTTAGTGTACTCATTTCTTTTGTAATTTTGAATTATGAATTTTGAATTTTGAATTGGCTTACGCCGGTTTTGAATTATGAATTATGAATTATGAATTATGAATTATGAATTTTGAATTATGAATTTTGAATTGGCTTACGCCGGTTTTGAATTTTGAATTTTGAATTGGCTTACGCCGTCAGGATAATTCAAAATTCAAAATTCATAATTCAAAATTTCTCAAGCTACTTGAGGAAAATGTTGTTTTGCTTGCAGGTATCAATCATTTCGTCGCTCCAGAGGGATGCCTGCGTTTCGCCGATGTGGGCGCAGCGCAGCAGGAACATGCAGAGCCGGCTCTGCCCTATGCCTCCGCCGATGGAGAGCGGTATCCTGTCCTCCAGCAGCAGGCGGTGAAAGAGCAAGTCCTTGCGCTCGGGGCAGCCTTCGAGCTCCAGCTGGCGGGTGAGCGACTCCTTGTCCACGCGGATGCCCATGGACGATATTTCAAAGGCCGACTCGAGCACGCTGTTCCAGAGCAAAATATCGCCGTTCAGCCCCCGTCGCCCGTCGCCGGTGGGCGTTGACCAGTCGTCGTAGTCGGGCGCACGGCCGTCGTGCTTTTCGCCGTTGGCCAGCTTGCCGCCAATGCCGATTACGAATATGGCGCCGTGCCTGCGCGTTGCCTCCGCCTCGCGCTCCCTTGGCGAGAGCGAGGGGTAGTCCCTGAGCAAATCCTCCGAGTGGACAAAGGTAATCTTGTCGGGCAGCGACGGCGTAATGTGGGGGTAAAGCCTGTACACTTGCGCCTCGACGCTCTTGAGCGCGGCGTATATCTTTTCGACGACGAGCTTGAGGTAGCCGAGCGTCCGGTCGGCCTTGGTGATGGTTCTTTCCCAATCCCACTGGTCAACGTAGAGCGAGTGTATGTTGTCGAGCTCTTCGTCGGCGCGGATGGCGTTCATGTCGGTGTATAGGCCGTAGCCGGCGGGGATTTTGTAGGCAGCCAGCTTGATGCGCTTCCACTTGGCCAGCGAGTGCACCACCTCCGCCTTTGCGTCGCCCATATCCTTTACTTTGAACGACACGGGGCGCTCCACGCCGTTCAGGTTATCGTTTATGCCGGTGCCCGAGAGCACAAATAGCGGCGCGGTTACGCGCCGCAGCCCCAGCTGCTCCGAGAGCTCCGCCGGGAACAGCGTTTTGAGCTTTTCTATGGCTTGCTCCATAGTTTCGGGGGCAAGCGTTGCCCGGTAGTCCGAGGGTAAAAACAGGTTCATGCTTTTGAAATTTTGAATTATGAATTATGAATTTTGAATTAAAACAAGATTTTATATGACAATAACTTTATATAACAGTACAGGTGCTGGTCACATGTGCTGTCAGGTGCTGGTCGCATGTGCTGTCAGGTGCTGGTCACATGTGCTGTCAGGTGCTGGTCGCATGTGCTGTCAGGTGCTGGTCGCATGTGCTGTCAGGCGTTTGTTCGCTATTCATTTGACGTTCAAACATATAACCATTTCTCCCTTAAAACGTTTCCTTAGCATCATCCGTAGCTTGCCTCGCCATGCTCGTAAACGTCCAAGCCTTCCTCCTCTACCCGTGCTGAAACCCGTATGCCCACGAGCTTATCGACGATGTAGAACAGGATGACGGTGAGGACTGCGCTGTACGCAATGGTTGCCGCCGTTGCAGCGGTCTGCACCCAGAGCTGATGCCAGTCGCCGTACAGGGCGCCCTGCTGCCCGCCGTCGCCCGTAATGAGCCGCGTTGCGAAAACGCCGGTGAGGATAGACCCGATAATCCCGCCAACGCCGTGCACCCCGAAGGCGTCGAGCGAGTCGTCGTACTTGAGCTTTGTCTTGACCACCGCCACCATAAAGAAGCAAACGGCGGACGAGGCAGCGCCTATGGCAAACGCCCCCAGCACGTCAACCGTTCCCGCCGCCGGGGTGATGGCCACCAGGCCGGCCACCGCGCCCGTGCAGGCGCCCACGGTGGTTGGCTTTCCGTTGCGTATCCAGTCTATGGCCATCCACGTAACGGCGGCAGCGGCGGTGGAGAGGTGCGTTACCAGAAAGGCGTTGGCGGCAAGCCCGTCGGCGGCAAGGCCGCTGCCGGCGTTGAAGCCAAACCACCCCAGCCACAGAAAGGCCGCGCCGATAAACACAAAGGCAACGTTGTGCGGCGCGGCAGGCCTGCCGTACCGGTAGCCCTTCCGCTTGCCCAGCATGATGGCCATTACCAGCGCCGAGATGCCGGCGTTGACGTGCACCACCGTGCCGCCGGCAAAGTCAATGGCGCCCAGCTCGCCCAGCCATCCGCCGCCCCACACCCAGTGCGCCAGCGGGTTGTACACCACGATAGACCAAAGAACGATGAACAGCAGGTAGCCTCCAAACTTCACCCGCTCGGCAAACGCGCCGATAATCAGCGCCGGCGTGATGATGGCAAACATGCACTGGAAGAGCGCAAACAGGGTCTCCGGAATGTTGGCGCCCGGCAGCAGCGTACCCACGGTAACGCCGCGCAGAAACACCTTGTCGAACCCGCCAATGAAGAACCCCAGCGGGCTTCCCGTTTCCATAAAGCCGGAGCCAAACACCCAGCTGTACCCAAAGGCAACCCACAGAATGGTAATTACGCCCACCAGCACAAAGCACTGCATGATGATGCTGAGCAGGTTTTTTTGGCGCACCAGCCCGCCGTAGAACAGCGCCAGCCCCGGAATGGTCATCATCAGCACCAGCACTGTGGCAACGATAATCCACGCCGTGTTGCCGGTATCAACTTTTGCCGCCTCCGCCACCGCCTCCGTCACCGCCTCAACTGCTTCCTGAGCGTGTAGCTTTGCTGCGGCAAGCAGCAGGAAAAGCGCCGCTGCTATGCGCTTCAAATTTTTATAAGTATGCTTTTTCATTTGTTTTGTTTTTTTTAGTTTAGGGATGACGAATAAACAAGATATAACAGTTAAAAACTGTCATCCTGTAGAGACCTCACCCCCAGCCCCTCTCCAAAGGAGAGGGGAGGCTTACGCCGAATATCGTGTCCCTCTCCCCTCTCCTTTGGAGAGGGGCCGGGGGTGAGGTCTCTACTGCTTTTATATCCGTTATATTATTTATTTCTCATCCCTTAGCTTTGTTTAGATAGTTAGGGGGGAATTTTGAATTCTGAATTTTGAATTTTGAATTGGCTTACGCCGTCAGGATAATTCAAAATTCATAATTCAAAATTCATAATTCAAAATTACAAAATCTCCTGCTCGGCGTTGTAGAGGGCAATGTCGCCCCGCTCGCCCGTGCGAATGCGCACGGCGTCGTCTACCGAGATGATAAAAATTCTGCCGTCGCCGATTTCGCCGGTTTGGGCTGCCTGCTGAATGGCCGCAACCGTTTTCTCAACGTTCTTGTCGCGAACAATTATGCTCAGCAAAACCCGCTCAATGCTGCTCGTGTCGTAAACCACGCCGCGGTATATGCGCCCCTGGCGGGATTTGCCCACGCCGCGCACGTCGTAGTACGAAAACCATTCGATGTCTATTTCCAGCAGCGCATCCTTTACGTCCTCGAACTTGGTTTTTCTAATGATTGCTTCGATTTTTTTCATTTTTGTCTGTTTTATTAGGTTTGTTAAGTTAGAAATTAATCCCGCACACTAAGAATACGTCTTCGGTGTTGGGGTTGAAGATAAGCTGCCCAAACACGGGCAGGGTAAAGCTGTCGGTAATTTTCAGCTCTTTGGTTGCCTTGAGCGAAACGTTTACGGCGGCGCAGCCGGCGCTGTAGTACGTCGGTACGTCGGCCGGCTCGTAGCTTGGCGACTCCCACGGCCGTAGCCCCAGCGCGGCCTCCAGCGATACTCCCTTAACGGAAAAAGGGTAAGACGCCTCAATGTAGGTAGAGAAAGCCCGCGATGGCTTGTCCGCGGCATCGTACCTGAAGTCGTTGCCGGCAAAGAACGTGCTCCACGACAGCTTCGCGGGGAACTTTTCGGCGGGAAGCGTGTAGGCTAGCGTGGCCTCGAGCAGGTGCTCCGATACCTTTTTGCTTGGGTTGTTCGGGTCATAGGAATGGCCGCGCGAAAAGTAGCCGTAGGCGCTTTCTCCCATCCACCAGTAGTCGGTTACGGCAATGTCCAACCCTGCAATGGAGTAGCTCAGGGTAAAGTCAACCTCCTTGAAATCGCCACCCAAATCTACGCTTCCCCACGACGACAGGGAAACACCGGCATACTCCACGCCAACGCTCGGCTGTACGGATACTCCTGCCTGATACGCTCCGCGCCAAACGTAGGAGCTGACCATATCAACGCCTACCGAAAAGTTTACGTCGTTCTTTTTTTCGGCGCTTTCCTGCGCCCGCGCCGCGCACGGCAGCGTACACAGCGCTGCCGCACAAATTTTCATCAGCTGTTTTTTCATAGTGTTGTTCCTCATGTGTTGGGAGGGCTAAGCTAAAGTCCTCCCCGTTAAAGTTTAAGCTAATTCTGCCTGCTCTTGGGGGCAACAAGCGGTGCGCCCCCTTTGCCTTTCGCAAGAAGCTGCTTCTCCGAAAAGCTGCGGAGTTAGAGCAAAGGCTGCATGAACCCTTCGTTTTTGTGTGCGCTATATTCCCCCCTGTAGGGGGTTTTGAACACATGAGTACATCAAGCAGTAGATTTTTGTTTTCATCAGGTTATTGGTTTTGTTAAGTAATGACGAATAAACAAGATATGACAATTATGTCATCCCGTAGAGACCTCACCCCCGGCCCCACACCAAAAGAGAGGGGAGGCTGGCGCCGCAAATAGGTTCCCGCTCCCCCACTCCGTTGGAGAGGGGCCGGGGGGGGGGTGTC
>JAISGH010000042.1 GCA_031263185.1 Prevotellaceae bacterium
GAAAGTTTACGGCGACCCCGACACTGCCTTTACGTTCACGGTGAGCGGCTGGAAGTACAACGACAGCGTAAATTCGGCAAACATCATCAAGGGTGCGCTGAACCGCGTATCGGGCGACAGCGTTGGTACTTACGCCATTACGGTGGGCACTTTGTCCGACACGAGCGGCAACTACACCATCAACTTTACCGAAAAGGTACCGTTTAAAATCACCAAAGCCCCGCTGACGGTAACGCCGGACAGCGGGCAGACGAAAGTCTACGGACAAGACGACTCTGCCTTTACGTTCACGATAGCGGGCTGGAAGAGCGGCGACGAAAAAGATTCGGCAAACATCATCACGGGTGCGCTGAGCCGCGTATCGGGCGACAGCGTTGGTACTTACGCCATTACGCAGGGCACTTTGTCCGACACGAGCGGCAACTACACCATCAACTTTACCGAAAACGTACCGTTTAAAATCACCAAAGCCCCGCTCACGGTAACGCCCTACGGCGGGCAGACGAAAGTCTACGGAGAAGACGACCCCGTCTTTACGTTCACGACGGCAGGCTGGCGGTATAGCGATGATACAACCCTGCTCACCGGCGCGTTGAGCCGCGATGCGGACAGCAGCGTGGGGACATACGCCATTATACTGGGCACTTTGTCCGACACGAGCGGCAACTACGACATCGAGTTTGCCGCAGATACAACGTTTGAAATCACCAAAGCCCCGCTCACGGTAACGCCCAACGGCGGGCAAAAGAAAGTCTACGGACAAAACGACCCCACCTTTACTTTCGCGGTGAGCGGCTGGCAATACGGGGACAGCGTAGCTTCGGCAAGCATCATCACGGGTGCGCTGGGCCGCGATACGGGCCGCAACGTGGGGACATACGCCATTACGAAGGGCAATTTGTCCGACACGAGCGGCAACTACGACATCACCTTTGCCGCAGGCGCAACGTTTGCAATCACCAAGGCCACGCTGACGGTAACGCCCAACAGCGGGCAGTCGAAAGTTTACGGCGACGGTGAACCTGCAGCCTTTACGTTCGCGGTGAGCGGCTGGCAGTACAACGACAGCGTAAATTCGGCAAGCATCATCACCGGTGCGCTGAGCCGCGATACGGGTGAAGTCACTGGGCATTACGCCATTACGAAAGGCAATTTGCCCGACACAAGCAAAAACTACACCATCGACTTTGACTCAACCGTGACGTTTGCCATCGCCAAGGCAAGTCTGACGGTAAAGCCCTTTAGCAATCAGTCGAAAGTTTACGGCGACGGCGACTCTACCTTTGCGTTCACGGTGAGCGGCTGGAAGAACGGCGACGACGAAAATTCGGCTAGCATCAAAGGTAAGCTGGATCGCGCACCGGGCGAAGACGTAGGAGAGTACGTCATTATACCGGGCAATTTGCAGGTAGCCAGCTACACCATCAACTTTATCGGAGGCGTACTGTTTGCCATCACCCCCGCCCCGCTCACGGTAACGCCCTACAGCGGGCAGACGAAAGTTTACGGAAATGACGACCCCGCCTTTATGTTCGCGGTGAGCGGCTGGCAGCGCAACGACGTAGATTCGACAAATATCATCACGGGTGCGCTGAGCCGCGTAGCGGGCGACAGCGTTGGTACTTACGACATTATGCAGGGCGACTTTTCGGCAGGCAGCAACTACACCGTCAACTTTATTAAAAATGTACCGTTTGAAATCACCCCCGCCGAGCTGACGGTAACGCCCGACAGCGGGCAAAAGAAAGTCTACGGACAAAACGACTCTGCCTTTACGTTCACGACGGCGGGCTGGCAGTACGAGGACAGTGTAAATTCGGCAAGCATCATCACGGGTGCGCTGACCCGCGTATTGGGCGACAGCGTTGGTACTTACGCCATTACGAATGATAGCCTTTCGGCAGGCAGCAACTACACCGTCAACTTTATTGAAAATGTACCGTTTGAAATCACCCCCGCCGAGCTGACGGTAACGCCCGACAGCGGGCAGACGAAAGTTTACGGAGATGACGACCCCGCCTTTACGTTCGCGGTGAGCGGCTGGCAGCGCAACGACGTAGATTCGACAAATATCATCACGGGTGCGCTGAGCCGCGTAGCGGGCGACAGCGTTGGTACTTACGACATTACGAAGGGCGGCTTTTCGGCAGGCAGCAACTACACCGTCAACTTTATTGAAAATGTACCGTTTGAAATCACCAAAGCCCTGCTAACGGTAACGCCCGACAGCGGGCAGGCGAAAGTTTACGGCAAAGCCGACCCTGTCTTTACGTTCGCTGTGAGCGGCTGGCGGCACGGGGACAAAATGGATTCGGCAAATATTATCGCAGGCGCCGTGATCCGCGTATTGGGCGACAGCGTTGGTACTTACGACATTATGCTGGGCAACCTTTCGGCAGGCAGCAACTATAACGTCAACTTTATTGAAAATGTACCGTTTGAAATCACCAAAGCCCTGCTAACGGTAACGCCCGACAGCGGGCAGGCGAAAGTTTACGGCGAAGCCGACCCTGCCTTTACGTTCACGGTGAGCGGCTGGCTGCACGGCGAACAAAGCGATTCGGCAAGTATCATCACGGGTGCGCTGAGCCGCGATACGGGCAACAACGTGGGAGAGTACGCCATTACGTCGGGCACTTTGCGGGCAGACAACTACGCCATCAACTTTGCCGCAGGCGTACCGTTTACCATCATACCCTCGCCGCAGGAGATTAGCTTTGCGCCCATAGAAAGCTTGCTGGTCGAAAACAACTTTTACCTGCTCACGGCAACGGTGAGTACGCCCGGCGGTGCGCCGGCGCTGCCGCCGCTGTTCCGCTCAAGCAACAAAGACGTAGCAGAGGTATCGGGCGACACCCTGTGGCTCAAGCAGCAGGGCACGGTAACCGTCACCGCCTACGTTGCGCCCAACAGCAACTACAAAGATGCCGACACAGTATCGCACACCGTATCGCTGCGGACGAACTTCCTCGACTTCGATACCTACGTAGCCGTTAATCTGCGCTGCATAATGGTTTACAACAACCGCCTGCTCAGCGAGCATGGCTACACCGTCAAGGCTTTCCGCTGGTACGGCAACGGCCAGCTGCTCGCCACCGGCAGCTTCTACGCGCTGGACGCAGCGTGGATGGCCTTCACTTCCGACGTGGTTTACCACTTTGAAATGGACACGCCCGAAGGCACCACAATTCGCTCCACCAACAAGATATTCGATTTCTCCACAGCAGTGGGCGGCGTTGAGGGAAAGAATCGGCTACTGCTGTACCCCAACCCGCTGCCGCAGGGCGTAGCGCTCAACGTCCACGCCGGCGCGTGGGGCGCCGGCGCGCGCGAGCTGCTCATCTACAGCGCAGCGGGCAACCTTGTGCTGCGGAAGCGCTTCAGCGGAGAGTTCATCACGCTGCCTGTTGCCGCCCCCGCAGGCGTTTACTTCCTCCGCGTGGGCAGCAGCTACGGAAAAATAGTGATAATTGATTAATAATTAATAATTAATAATTAATAATTAACAATTAATAATTAATAATGGAGTTTAGGCGCTTGACGGGGGTGCATTTCAAATTGTCGCTTTTGCTCATTCCGTAGGAATGAATCGCCCGGTAGAAAAGGCAACGTTCCGGTGGCTGTTGGCATCCCGTAGGGATGCCAAAGAGGAACGCCATTCGTGTTTTCTACCGAGCGAATAATCCCTACGGGATTATTTAAAGCGAAAATTTGAAATGCACCCCTTGACGGGAGGGACACCCGCCTGCTGCAAACCCCGCAGAGCCTGCCCCGAGCGTAGCCGAGGGGGGTGACACTTTATTAACCGTATGCTTTAGCATACGGTTGTCGTCCCAAGTGCGGTGGGTTATGGAGGGGGTTCCCGCTTTCGCGGGAATGACAGCGCACGGGGGGAGAGGGGCTGGTAGAGACGCGGCGCGCCCCGTCTCTACTGCAACCAGCACCCCCGGGGAGGGAGAGGCGAGGGGGTAGCATTTCTACCAACATTCCGTCCCTACGGGACGGCGCACCCTTCAAAACTGTTATATCTTGTTTATTCGCCATTTAGTAGCTTACGGTTAGTAGCTTACGGTTTTTGAAATCTGAAAAATGAAGAAATTATACATTCTTTGCATCGGGCTGCTGTGCTTCCTTTGCGGCGGGCTGCCGGCCAGCGGGCAATCGAAAAACGAGCAGTCGAAAAACGAGCAGTCGAAAAACGAGCTGTCGCTGCACGTTGGCGGCGGGCAGCCCACGCTGCTCTACACCCTCCCTCACGGGCAGCGCGAGCTCGGTTTTGGGGGCGACGCGGGGCTGGGCTACACGCGCTTCGTAAGCAGTAGCGTCGGCGTAGGCACGGGAGTTAGCCTGTCGCGCTACACCGCTACTGCGCGGTTAGATGGCGCTACCATATCCCTCCTCAACCAGCAGGACGGCAGGGGCGGCTGGAGCTACGACCTCCACACCACGCTGGTCAGCTACCGCGAGCAGCAGCAGGCAACGTTTATCCACATTCCTTTGGTGGTGAGCTACCAAAGCAAGCATCGCTATCCGCTCTACGCGCAGGCCGGCGTTAAGTTCTCCATTCCGCTCAGCGCGCGCTACGAAACCCGCAACGCCGTCATCCACAACAAAGTCTACTACCCCGACCTGGACAACCCGATAGAAAACCAGCTGCCCTACGTAGGAGCTGGCACTTTCTACGGCAGAAGCGCGGAGGGTACGCTCAACCTCAAGCCGGTTTACACGGCCGCTGCCGAGGCCGGCATCAAGTGGAGGCTCTCGCGCGCCCTCTTCCTCTACGCCGGCCTGTTCGTCGACTACGGGCTGACCGATGCGCTGCGCTCGCCCCGCACCGAAAGCCTGATGCGCCCCAACGCTGTCGACCCCGCAAACTTCACCACGGGCAGCGTACTCACCTCCCGCTACACGCCGGACAACCGCGCCATCGACAAAGTTTCGCTAATGGCCGCAGGCCTCAAGCTGCGCATCGCCTTTGACTTCACTCCGTCCGCCCCCCGTCCGTTTTCGGCAAAGCAAATGTCGCAGGAAGACGTGCAGAACCTCGTGCAAATGCGAAAAGATGCATCGCTGGCGCAGCGGCTCAAGGCTGCGGCCGAAGCGAAGCAGCAGCAGGACTTCGCCGAAGCGCAGCGGAAAAAGTTAGAGAATGAGCTGCGGCGTAGGGTTGCGGATGTACGCCTCCGGCAGCAGCAGCAGCAGGCGCAAATGCTGCAGCTGACGCAGGAGGAGCTGGCGCACGCCGAAATGAGAAAAATTGTTGAGCAGCCGATAGTCAGCTACACCGTCAGCCAAACGGAGCTTACGCCCGACCAAAAAACCGACTTGGACAGGAAGGCAACGCTGCTAAGGCAAAACCCATCCCTCAAAATAATTTGCGTTGGGCATACCTGCAACATTGGCTCGGAGGAAATAAACTACCGCATCAGCAGTGCGCGCGCCAGGGCGGTCAGAAGCTACCTCGTGCAGCAGGGCGTAGACGAGAGCCGCATCAGCGTACTGGGCGAGGGTAACCGACATCCTCTCGCCCCCAACACCAACGAAAAGAACCGGAAGAAAAACCGGAGGGTGGAGATTTTGATTTTAGGGGAGGAATAAAATCAAGGCCCTTTTTCGGGTGGCGTCCATGCTCTATTGGTATGGGTTTTTATTAGCGCTGTGTATCAAGGGTTGAAAATGGGAGGGGGGCCCCTGCCACACCCTCGCCGCCGGCAATCTCCGTAGAGACGCGGCGCGCCACGTCTCTACAACGGGCCGTCCCGTAGAGCCTGCCCCGAGCGTAGTCGAGGGGGACGACACTTTATTAACCGTATGCTTTAGCATACGGAGCGTAGAGACGCGGCGCGCCACGTCTCTACACCGGGCCGTCCCGTAGAGCCTGCCCCGAGCGTAGCCGAGGGGCAGGCTCTACGGGACGGCGCAAGCACCCCGCCACCATTGGTTACTTTGTGTTTTTGCATATTTCACTGTTTCTTAGCCAACTACATAAAGAAACTATTTGCTAATTATATATAATTCAATCAAATGAAATAACTGGGAAACTTCAATTTGGATGCAGCTGAGCAAATCAAGTAAATTATTGGGTGCATTTCAAGTTGTCGCTTTTGCTCATTCCGTAGGAATGAATCGCTCGGTAGAAAAGGCAACGTTCCGGTGGTTGTCGGCATCCCGGAGGGATGCATCCCTCCGGGATGCCAAAGAGGAACGCCATTCGTGTTTTCTACCGAGCGAATAATCCCTACGGGATTATTTCAAAGCGACAATTTGAAATGCACCCAAATTATTTATTACCTTTGCAAAGGTAATAAAATGAATTAGCTGAGCGCAAACAGGTTGACAAAATTGCCATGAAAATAATTAAATCATCTGACATTCAATTTGTTGATGGATATACAATAGCCCACGAGCCTGTTTCGCCGACGGCGCTGGTAGGTCGGGTGGGGGAGGTCTTGTCCTGTGCGTTGAGGCAGCGGCTGCCGCAGCATCGGCGCGTGGCCATTGCCTGTGGCAAGGGGAAAAACGGCGGCGACGGGCTTGCGCTTGCGCTCTCGCTCACGGCAGATGCGACGTACCGCCTGCGCGTGCTGCTGTGCTACCCGCCGGAGGAGCTGTGCGCCGAAGCGGCATACTTTTACGAAAAAATAAGGCAAGCTTCATCAGTAACGTGCGAGCAGGTGAACACCGACAAGCTGCCGGTATTCGAACCCGACGAGCTGGTGGTGGACGCGCTGCTGGGCGCCGGGCTGAGCCGTCCGCTTGCAGGCTACGAGCGGCGGCTGGTGCAGCACATCAACGGTAGCGGCTGCTGCGTGCTGGCGGTAGATATTCCGTCGGGCATGAGCGCCGACAGCTGCTTGCCCGCCGCCGTCACTGCCGACGACAACAACGCAGCGGTGGTGGTGCAGGCGCGCTATACCTTTACGCTCAATGCGCCCAAGCTCTCCATGATGCTTCCTGCCTCCGGCGAGTGCGCCGGCGAGCTGCACGTGCTCGATATAGGGCTGCACCCCGACGCCATCAGCAAGGTGGCGTCGCCGTACCGCTACTTTACGCAAGCCGACGCCCGGCAGCTGGTAAAGCCCCGCAAAAAGTTTTCGCACAAGGGCAGCTACGGCCGCTGCCTGCTCGTGGCGGGCGCGCAGGGCATGATGGGCGCTGCCGTGCTGGCTGCGCGCGCGTGCTACCACGCCGGCGCAGGATTGCTCACGGCGCACGTGCCCGGACGCGGCGTGGATATTATGCAGATTGCAGCGCCGGAGGCCGTGCTAAGCATAGACGAGGACGAGCGCTGCTTTACGAGCTGCAAAAATATAAATGCAGGCAGCTACAGCGCGCTGGCCGCAGGCTGCGGCATAGGTCGCAATCGGCGTACCGCAGAGGCGCTGGAGGCGCTGCTGCAGGCGGCCTCGTCTGTCCCCATGACGCTCGACGCCGACGCGCTCAACATTATTGCCGACAATAAACGACTGCTCGACCTGCTACCCCCAAATACCATCCTCACGCCGCACGTTAAGGAGCTTGAGCGGTTGGCGGGGAAATGCGAAAACGACGAAGACCGGCTCGCTCGGTTGCAGCGCCTGTCCCAAACGCGCCGCTTAGTGGTGGCGCTCAAAGGGGCGCATACTGCTGTTGCCCTGCCCAACGGCGTTGTCAGCTTCAACTCGTCGGGTAATGCAGGTATGGCTACTGCCGGCAGCGGCGATGTGCTTACCGGCGTAATTTTAGCCCTGCTGGGGCAAGGGTATTCGCCGGAGCAGGCAGCTCTGCTCGGCGTGTACATGCACGGCGCAGCCGGCGACGCGGCAGCAGCAGGAACATCGCAAAGCTACGTAACGGCAACGGATATTGTAGAGCGATTGTACGAATTGTAAATTTGTAGAAAAAAAATTGAATTTATGAATAAATATTTAGCCGTAGCTTTAGCGCTGGCTGTTTTTTGTCCGTCGGCAGCAGCAGCGCAGCGCAAGAAAAAATCCGACGAAAAGGAGCTTCCAAGGACAGCGTGGGTGCAAAATATGAATGAGGTGCAGCAGGTGGATTCGGGCTGCTTTGTGTACGCGCTTCCGCGCACTGTGCTGTACCTAAAGGTGGAGGTAGAGCGCCGTATTTTCAGCGCCGGACCTTACGCTGCCTACGCCGAAAAATACTTGGGCGTAACGGGGGTACAAACGGCGAGCAGCGTCCGCTACTACCTCAGCAGCGCAGCGCTCAGCTCAGATGTTGAGGCCGACGCGCAGCACCTTTACATGGTGCAGCCGGTGGGCAGCATGAGCTTCAACTTTTTGAAGATGACAAAAGACGGGCTAATGCTGCTACCCGAAAGCTTTGGACGGGCTGAGGCAGGTAGCAGCAGCAACATTTTTGGCTCAGCCGACCGTCCGTCGCTTTTCACCGGCATGGCTGTTGACGCAATGTTTCGTACTGTAAAGTCAAAGTCGAAAAAAATGTTTGCTGATACCACAGAGTACGAGGATATTAACGCAGAAAAAGTTGAAGCGCCGGCAAGCATTTCGCAGCAGGCAAAAACGCCGGAGGAGCGAGCCTCGGAGGTTGCGCAGCTTATTTTCAACCTTCGCAAGCGCAAGTACGAGCTGGTTACCGGCGAGGTGGACGTTGCTTTCTCCAGCAACGACGGGCTTAAAGTAGCTTTGTCCGAAATAAACCGAATGGAAAGCGAATACTTGTCGCTGTTTGTCGGCAAAACGGTAACGCAGCAGGCCACGTATAGCTACGACGTTGCGCCAACGCCGGCGCAGGAGAGCTACGAGGTTTTTAAGTTCTCGCCCGAGCAGGGTGTGCAGGATATGGACGGTAAGGGGCGAGCGATAACGCTGGAGGTGCGCTCCGAAAATAAGTATGCGGCGGCAAACGTGCTGCCGGCCAGGGAGGATAGCAGCGGGTTTAGGGTGCGCCTGCCCGACGCCGCGCAGGTGCGCCTCCTCGACGGAAAGGATGAGCTGCAGCGCGGACGCTTTTGGATATACCAAAACGGAAAAATAGTGAGCATACGTGTGGAGTATTTTTTGGAGAAGTAAAGTAAAAAGTAAAGCTCATGCCACGCAAGTTGCTCAACGAAGAATTAGGCCGCGTAAGCATTGCGGAGTTTAAGCGGCAGGCAAAGCACCCCATTGCCCTGGTGCTCGATAACGTGCGCAGCCGGCACAACGTTGGCGCGGCTTTTCGTACAGCCGACGCCTTTTCGGTTCGCGAGGTTGTGCTTTGCGGCATTTGCGCAACGCCCCCCGATGCCGAAATCCACAAATCGGCGCTGGGAGCTGAGGATACCGTTGCGTGGCGGTACTTCGAGAACACCATGCAGGCGGTAGAGCAGCTGCGCGCCGAAAGCTACGAGCTGGTAGCTGTAGAGCAAACCGAAGCCGGCACCATGCTCAACCGATTTTCTGCTGTCGACGGTAAGTTGTGCGCCCTTATCTTTGGAAACGAGGTGCGCGGCGTTGCGCAGGAGGTAGTGGACGCGTGCGACCGCTGCCTCGAAATACCGCAGTACGGCACAAAGCACTCGCTCAACGTATCGGTGAGCATGGGAGTGGTGCTGTGGGAGCTGTGCAGGTAGGATTACGCTCCTCCACCGGATCATACCTCTGGTTGCGCAGCCACGGCGTGTAGCCGGCTTCGCGTATGGCAGCGGTAATGCCCTCTTTGTCGAACGAGTGGCTTGCCCCTGCCGAAGAAACTACGTTTTCCTCAATCATGATAGAGCCAAAATCGTTGGCGCCCGCCCAGAGGCACAGCTGCGCAACCGCTTTGCCCACCGTGAGCCACGAAGCCTGAATGTTGGGCACGTTGCTCAGCATAATGCGGCTGATGGCCACCGTGCGGATATACTCCTCTGCCGATACTTTTTGCACATCCCTAAAAACGGACGACGATACCCTATCGAGCTGCGCTGGCCAGCAGATAAACGCCAAAAACCCCGGCGCACCCTGCGGCTTTTCGCGCTGCAAGTCGCGGATAAGGCGGAGGTGCTTTATCCGCTCGGCGCGCGTTTCGATGTGGCCAAACATCATGGTGGCAGAGGTTGCCAGCCCCATTTGGTGGGCTTCGCGCATTACGTCGAGCCATGCCTGCATGTCGGGTTTTGCCGGCGATAGCAGCTTGCGTACGCGGTCGTCCAGAATTTCGGCGCCGGCGCCGGGCAGGCTGTCCAAGCCTGCCGCAACAAGCCTCTCCAGCGTTTGCCGGTACGACAGGTTTTCGAGCCGCGCAACGTGCGCCACCTCCGGCGGGCCAAGCGCATGCAGCTTGAGCAAGGGGAAGCGCTGCTTGAGCGAGCGAAAGAGCGCCTCGTAAAAGTTGAGGCCGTACTTGGGGTGCAGGCCGCCTTGCAGCAGCAGCTGGTTGCCTCCCCGGGCAAAAAGTTCCTCAATTTTTTGCGCGTATTCGTCCGGCGTGGTGGTGTACGCCTTGGGGCTGTGCAGCCCGCAGTGGAAAGTGCAGAACTTGCACCCCGATATGCACACGTTGGTGATGTTGACGTTGCGGTCTATCTGCCAGCTCACGCCGTCGCCCGGCACATGCCGCTGCCGCAGCTTGCAGGCAACGTTCATCAGCGCCGGCAGGGGCGCCTGCTCGTAGAGCGTTAGCGCCTCCTCGTCGCTAAGCGGGGCGAGGTCGAGCGATTTTTTGTATAAATCGGTAAGCATTTGCATTAGGAACTTTCAGTAAATAGGTAAAAATCGGAAAAATCGGGATATTCACATTCAGAATACGGAAATATTTTGCAGCTTCAAAATATTGTTTGTACTTTTGCACCCAACATACTCACCCCGCTTCCCGTAAGAACAGCGCGCTCAGGGTGAGCCTTTTATTTTAATTCGACATGTCCAGGACAGCTTATACTAAAGGGTGTATTTCAAATTGTCGCGCTGCGCTACACCCCCCATTTCACTTTTTCCTCCCCCCTTTTCTTTCGCGCCGTCATTCCGAACGCAGTGAGGAATCTCCTGCCATGTGGCTACCGCACTTGGGTGCTGAGGAGGAGGAGATTCCTCACTGCGTTCGGAATGACGGCGCGAAGTAGTACAGCGCGACAATTTGAAATACACCCTATACTAAACCATTTCTTCCTTATCAATCTCAAATTATACTACTCAAGTCGCGCGGAATGAGATTTGCCGACGAAGCCAAAGCGTGGCATTTGCTTGAAAACATCAGCTACTACCGTTTCAGCGGGTAGCGCTCAGCGCCGCCGCGCCGCCGCTGCCCGACAGCAGGTGCCTGTAGCGTAGCGATGGCGACTTGATGAGCGCACCCAAGCCCAGCTTGCCCCACTTTTGGTCAACAGCCGCAATGGTTTCGGGCGAAGCGCAAATCACCTCAGGCCAGCTGCGGGCAATGCTTTTGCTCTTATGCCTGCCGCGGGCGTCGAGCACAAGCGTACCGTTTTTTACGCAGCAATCGCGGGCGGGGTCAACGTTGTTGCCCATGAGCCATGCGCAGGTGGCAAGGTCTGCAAGGTCAACGTTGTCGTCAAAAATGACCTGTATCAGGCTGTCGGTATCCCGACCTGCCCGATGCGTAAATTTGTACGGCAGCTTTTTTTCGCGCCGAGGCAAGGCGGACGCTTCTTCGGGAAGCTTTCGCGTAGCGTCGATGCACAGCTTTCCGCCGTAGCCGCACGACTGCGCCGCGTGGTCGAGCACGTCGAGCGGACCGCGGCCAAAGTACGCGTCGGCCTCCGGGCGGAAATTTTTTTGGACACATGCGCACACTTCATCGTAGCGGCTCACGTTGACCTCGCCGTCAACTACCACCAGCATTTTGTTGAACATCATTTGCCCTGCGCCCCAAAGCGCGTTGGCTGTTTTTTCGCCCTGTCCAGGGTAGGTTTTGTTGATTTTTACGATGGCAATATTATGCATCACCCCCTCAAAGGGCATGTGCATGTCGGCTATTTCGGGGAGCATGGCCATACGAATGGGGGCAAGAAAAATTCGCTCGGTGGCCTTGCCGATGTAGGCGTCTTCCTGTGGAGGGATGCCTACCACCGTTGCCGGGTAGATGGCGTCCCTGCGGTGCGTGATGGCGGTTACGTGAAAGCGCGGGTAGGCGTCGGGCAGCGAGTAGAAGCCCGTATGGTCGCCAAAAGGTCCCTCTACGGCCAGCGGCTCTGCGGGGTCAACGTAGCCTTCGATGACAATATCGGCATCGGCAGGTACTTCTATGGGCTGGGTGAGGCAGCGCGTGAGGCGCACAGGCGCTCCGCGAAGAAATCCGGCCAGCAGGTACTCATCAACGTTGTCCGGCAGCGGAGCAACGGCGCAGTAAGTGTAAATGGGGTCGCCGCCCAGCGCCACGGCCACCGGCATTTTCTGTCCGGCGGCTTTGTACTGCTCGTAGTGCCGCGCGCCGGTCTTGTGGCGGTGCCAGTGCATGCCCGTTGTTTGCCCGTCGAATACCTGCATGCGGTACATGCCCACGTTGCGCGCGCCGCTGTGCAGGTCGCGCGTGTGCACCAGCGGAAGGGTGATAAAGCGCCCGCCGTCGTGCGGCCAGCATTGCAGCACGGGCAGCTTGGCGAGGTCGGGGTTAAGCTCAACCACCTGACGGCAGCTTCCGGCTCCCCGCACAGTACGCGGCAGCCAGCGCGAGGCTTGCCGGAGCGTGGGCAGCAGCCGTAGCTTTTCCCACAAATTTTGACGGGGCTGCATAAGCGCGGAGAAAAAATCGTCGAATTTTTTCTCCACGCAGCTCAGCTTCTCCACCCCCAGCGCGTAGCTCATACGCTGCTCGCTGCCCATCATGTTCATCAGCACGGGAAAGCCCGTGCCGCTATTCTCGAACAGCAGCGCTTTGCCTCCGTTGGGCTGCTTGCTCATGCGGTCGGCAATCTCGGACATTTCGAGCTGCGGGTTGACAAGCTCCCGTACGCGCAGCAGCTCTCCGCGCGCTTCGAGAAAATTTACGTATTGCCTGAGATTTCCGTACATGCCACTTAGCTTGTTACGCGCTACTCGCACACTTCCAAAATCCATGCGTCTTTTACAAACTTAAAAGTTTCGCTCAGCCCTTTTTTGGCGGCATCGAGAGTTGAGTAGCAGCCCAGCATTACGCGGTAGCGGCTGTTTCCGCCATTTACCACCCTCGACTTGTAGCCCATGTCCTTGTACCTTTGCGCCTTTATTCTGGCGCCTTCGAGCGTGTTGAAGCTGGCTACCACCGTGCAAAATTCGCAGCGCGGGGGCGCTTGCTGTTGCGGCTGTTGCAGCTGCTGCTCCGCTGCCGGAGTCGGCCTGTCCGCTTCCGGCAAAGCGGGCTGCTCTGCTTCCGGCAAAGCGGGCTGTTCTGCTTCGTCCGGGTAGTTCTCGTCCGCAGCCTGCGCGGGCGAGGCATCGGAGAGTGTCGGCTGCGGATTGTTCTGCGTTAGTATCAAGGACTCGATGCTGTCCTTGTCGCGAGCACGGCTAAGCAGCAGAAACAGCGCCAGCGCAGCTATGGCAGCAAGTACGATAAAGAGCAGCACCAGCAGCGAAATATTGTTTTTTCGGCTTGCAGGGGCTATTTTTTTTCTTTTGGTCTTTTTCGGCGCTTTATCGGAATCGATTTTCACCTCGTCCAGCCCGTAGGAATCTCTTTGTAAGTTCAGGTTTTTTGCCAGCCCGAAGCTAACATCGCGCGCGGCCGTTTGCCTGAGCGTTCCCAGCCCGGGCAGCGTGGCTTTGCCGCCGGAATCCAGCTCAAGCCGGATATCGGCAATGATGCGGTGCAGCCTTGCCTCGGCCTCCTCTGCGCTGATGCCGTGGCGCTTGGCGTACAGCTGCTCCAGCAGGCCGTCATTCCACGTTTCGGCCTTCACGAAGGCAACTTTTTTGGTTGGCGGCATAATTCTGCCTTTGTCAATAATGGCAGCTTGCGGACTTGCCACGAAAGCGCCCATGCCGGGTAGCGAAACCCTGTTGTGCGTTCTGAGCAACTCTACAAGCAGCTTGGCGATTTCTTCCATATACTTGTTACAATTTTTATTCTGCATAAGTGCTGCACAAGTCTGGCGGCAGCAAAGTACAAACTTACACGAAAATCGCGAACCTTACAAGCGCGCGGGGCAAAAAGTTTGGCTAAATATTTTTTTTTGAGGCGCTATTGATTTTTTCAATGTATTTTGAAAGCAAAAAGTCCGCAAGATTTCCTGTGGTTACTGTCAATAAGGTAAATAAGGTTGAATGTGCGTGTTACCATTTTTCGTAGCACCTCAAAAAAAGATTTAGACTTGATTCGCACGCATATGTATATATTGATTTTTTTATGTACATTTGCAGAGGATTTTCATGTAATTCTAATTTATTTTTATGTAATTTTAATTTTAATTTTTTTTCGATATGGTTTCATACAAAGATTTAGGTCTTGTAAACTCAAGGGAGATTTTCAAGAAAGCCATGGAAGGCAAGTATGCCATTCCTGCTTTTAACTTTAACAACATGGAGCAAATGCAGGCCATTGTTCAGGCTTGCGTTGAAACAAAGTCGCCGGTAATTTTGCAGGTATCGAGCGGCGCCCGCAAGTACGCCAACCAAACCCTGCTGCGCTACATGGCGCAAGGCGCGGTTGAGTACGCCAAAGAGCTGGGGGTAAACGTCCCCATCGTGCTACACCTCGACCACGGCGATACGTTTGAGCTCTGCAAGAGCTGCGTGGAGTATGGCTTCTCGAGCGTGATGATTGACGGCTCTCACCTCTCCTACGAGGAGAACGTGGCGCTCACCGCAAAGGTGGTGGAGTACGCCCACAAGTACGACGTTACGGTAGAGGGCGAGCTTGGCGTGCTGGCCGGCGTAGAGGACGAGGTTTCGGCCGAGCACCATACCTACACCCAGCCCGAAGAGGTGGAAGACTTTCTGAAAAAGACAGGCGTTGACTCGCTGGCCATCTCAATCGGCACCTCGCACGGCGCCAACAAGTTCAAGCCCGAGCAGTGCAAGCGCAACGAGCAGGGCATACTCATCCCTCCTCCCCTGCGCTTCGACATTCTGGAGGCAATAGAAAAGCGCATCCCGGGATTTCCCATCGTGCTGCACGGCGCTTCGAGCGTACCGCAAGATTTGGTGGCAGTTGTCAACAAGTACGGCGGCGCCATGAAGGATGCCGTTGGCATACCCGAAGAGCAGCTGCGCAAAGCGGCAACCTCGGCGGTATGCAAAATTAACATCGACAGCGACGGACGCATTGCAATGACGGCTGCCGTGCGCGAGGTATTCGCCACCAAGCCGGCGGAGTTCGACCCCCGCAAGTACCTGGGTCCGGCGCGCGACGGGTTGAAGGAGCTCTACAAGCACAAAATCGTAAACGTGCTTGGAAGCAACAACCGTATATAATTTTCTTTTTATTTTCCATAATCAGCAGGCAAAGCAACCTCCTCAAAAGGGTTGCTTTGCTTGTTTAGCTACGACTAAAAAAATGCTACCTATCAAAAGCTGGGCAGAGGAAGACCGTCCGCGCGAAAAGTTGATGCAAAAGGGGATAGCCGTCCTAAGCGACGCCGAGCTGCTGGCCATACTCATTGCCACCGGTACGCAAAACGAAACGGCGGTGGAGCTGGCCAAGCGCGTACTTGCCCTCACCGACAACAACCTTAACCAGCTGGGTAAGCTGAGCGTGAAAGATTTGCAGCAGCTCAAGGGAATCGGCGAGGCCAAGGCCATAGGCATAGTGGCGGCGCTGGAGCTGGGGCGGCGGCGCAAGCAGAGCGAAGTACCGGAGCACATCTCGCTGCAGTGCAGCCACGACATAGCCGGCTACTTCTCGCCCATCCTGATAGACCTGCCGCACGAGGAGTTCTGGGTGCTCATGCTCAACACGCGCCTCAAAATTATCGGCGCGCAAAAGGTAGCGCAAGGCGGAGTGAACAAAACGGCGGTAGATATGCGCTTGCTACTGAAGCCCTGCATAGAGAACTTGGCGTCGGTAATCGCTGTGGCGCACAACCACCCCTCGGGCAACGCCACCCCCAGCGGCAACGATAACGAGATTACAAGAAAAGTCAAGGAGGCAACGGCGCTGATTGACATCCGGCTGGCCGACCACATCATCATAGCCGGCAGCAGCTACTTTAGCTACGCCGACGAAGGGCTGCTGTGAATAAAGTTTCCACCGCCCTAACCCTACTACTATAAGCTGCAATTTGAAATATGCGCTCACTTTTATTAGCTATACTTAAAACTTAAAATTGCGCTATACTTCTTTACGCTTTGAGCATATCCAAAAAAATATTACCTTTGCAGCTTGTTTAAAAGGGGAGAAGTAAAAAAAAAATGGACAACTATTCAGAGTAATGAACATTGTAAGAGAAAACGTAGATGCGCTTAACGCCGTGTTGACCGTAAAGATAGAAAAGCCCGACTACGAAAGCCAGGTAGAGGCCAAACTCCGCGACTACCGCCGGAAAGCGCAGGTGCCGGGGTTCCGCCCGGGCATGGTGCCCATGGGCATGATAAAAAAAATGTACCAAAAGTCGGCAACCGTCGAGGAGGTTTCTAAGAAAATACCCGATGGCATCAACGACTATGTTCAAGCCAACCACCTGCACCTGCTCGGTGAGCCGATACCCAGCGATAAGGCACAGACGGTTGACTTCGATACGCAAACCGAGTTTGAGTTTAAGTACGACGTTGCCATAGCGCCCGAAGTGCAGCTAACCATAGACAGCTCAATCACAATTCCCTACTACAACATCGCCATTCCCGACGGAGAAGTACAGAGGCGAATTGAAACCACCCGAGCATACTACGGCAAGATAGTAAGAGGTGCGCAAATCAAGAAGGACGACCTCGCGACAGTTGACCTTGCGCAAAGCAAGGAGGGCGGGCTTAACGTAGAGAACGTCATACTCTCGCTGAAGGTGATTCCCGAAGCCGAGCAGCAGGCGCTGCTGGGGCTTCCCGAGGGCGCCTCCGTAGAGGTAAATGTGCGCAAAATGCTCACCAATGACGTTGACTGCGCTGCTTTTCTCAAAATTACCCGACAGCAGCTGGAAGAAGTTGACCCCGTTTTTACGATAACCATCAAAGAAATTTCGCACGTTGAGCCGGCCGAAATGAACCAAGAGTTTTTCGACACCGTGTACGGCGAGGGTGTTGTAAGATCCGAGGAGGAGTTCATCGACAGGGTGAAGAGCGGCGTAAGGAGCGAACTGTTGAGTAAGAGCAACCAGCGCTTTAACATCGACACTTGCAGCGTGCTGGTACAAAAAGCAGCCCTTGAGCTGCCCGAAGCCTTCCTGAAGCGCTGGCTGCTGCTGACGGCCGAGGGAAAGATGACAGAAAATGAGGTGGAGGAAACATTTCCGAACGTTGCCGAAAAGCTGCGCTGGGACCTCATTGTGAGGCACATCCTGCAGCAGCAAAATATTGAGGTAACGGAAAGAGACCTGCTAAACGCCGCAAAAAAAATAGTGATGCAGCGGCTTGTCGGATATGGAGTTGATACTATACGCGAAGATCGCCTGGTCGAATTTGCGCAAAGCGTACTAAACCGCCCCGAAGAACGCAAGCACATTATCGAATATGCCATCGAAACGCGGGTAATAGAGCATGTTCGCAGCAACGTTACCATTGAGCAGAAAGAAGTAAGCAGCGAAGAATTTAATGAAATAAATTCCCGAATTTAGAATATTTCCCTACTTTCTACTTCTCGGCGCTATATAATCCTGTTTTTTGACCAATTTTTTTGACCCGATTTTTTGACATTAAAAAAAATTTTTTTCCATGAATGATTTCCAAAAGTACGCTGTAAAGCATGTCGGCGTCAGCAGCATGACTTTGCACCGCTACAGCAGCATTTACGGCAGCTACATCAACCCTACCATCATCGAGGAGCGGCAGCTCAACGTAGCCAGCATGGACGTGTTTTCGCGGCTGATGATGGAGCGCATCGTATTTCTCGGCGTCCCGATTGACGACGACGTTGCCAACATTATACAGGCGCAGCTGCTTTTTCTTGACTCCAACAACGATTCGGGCAAGGACATCAGCCTGTACCTCAATACGCCGGGCGGCTCCGTTTCGTCGGGCTTGGGCATCTACGACACCATGCAGCTGATTAGCTCCGACGTGGGTACCATCTGCACCGGCATGTCGGCCTCTATGGGCGCCGTGCTGCTGTGCGCCGGAGCGCCGGGTAAGCGTACCGCCCTGCCGCACTCGCGCGTCATGATACACCAGCCGGCGGGCAGCGCCGAAGGGCAAGCCTCGGATATCGAAATTACCGCAAGGGAAATTATGAAGCTCAAGCAAGAACTCTACGGCCTTATTGCCCTGCACTCGGGAAAATCGGTGGAGCAAATAGAGAAAGACAGCGACAGAGATTACTGGATGAGCGCCTCCGAAGCCATGGAGTACGGAATTATTGACAATATTTTGGCAAAAATGGAAAAGAAAAAGTAAGAAATGGCAGAACTCAAGCGTTGCTCTTTTTGCGGGCGGCCTGCTCGTCAGGTGAAGCTTCTTATTCAGGGTAGCGGAGCTGCTGCTATTTGCGACAGCTGCGTACGCAATGCCCATACAATAGTGAGCGAGGTAAAAAGCCAGCATAAACAGCACAACTCATTTGACGCCAATGCGTTACAATTACCAAAGCCTCAATCTATAAAAGCGTATCTCGACAGGTACGTTATCGGGCAAAACGATGCCAAGAAGTACCTCTCGGTAGCAGTGTACAACCACTACAAGCGCATCCGGCAGGGCCGCTTACAGCCGGATGATGTGGAGCTGGATAAATCGAACATCATCATGGTAGGCGAAACAGGCACCGGCAAAACCTTGCTGGCGCGCACCATTGCGCGAATACTGAAGGTACCCTTTGCCATTGTTGACGCCACTGTGCTCACCGAAGCCGGCTACGTAGGCGAAGATGTTGAGAGCATCCTCACGCGGCTGCTTCAGGTAGCCGACTACGACGTTGCCGCTGCCGAAAAAGGAATTGTTTTCATTGACGAAATAGATAAAATTTCGCGCAAAAGCGACAACCCTTCTATCACGCGCGACGTGTCGGGCGAAGGCGTACAGCAGGCGCTGCTCAAGCTGCTCGAGGGTACGGTGGTGAACGTCCCGCCGCAGGGTGGACGCAAGCACCCCGACCAAAAAATGATACCCGTCAACACAAAAGATATTTTGTTCATTGCCGGAGGCGCCTTTGAGGGGATAGACCGCATTATAGCGCACCGCGTCAACACCAACATGATTGGCTTTGAAGCCGCCGAAAAGCGAAGCAGAGTCGATAAAAGCAGCCTCCTGAGGTGCATCGCCCCAACGGACTTGCGACACTTTGGCCTGATTCCCGAAATTGTCGGGCGGTTACCGGTAATTACCCACCTTGAGCCGCTCGATAGGGAGGCGCTGCGAAGAATCCTCACCGAGCCTCAAAATGCCATTGTGAAGCAGTATAAAAAGCTCTTTGCAATGGACAACATACAGCTTGCCATAGACGACGACGTGCTGGACTACATTGTGGACAAGGCAATGGAGCATAAGCTCGGCGCGCGCGGGTTGCGCTCCATTTGCGAAGAGCTTATGATAGACGCCATGTACGAGCTTCCCGACGAAAACAACACCAAAAAAAATAAGGCCGAAAGGCTGCACATCTTCAAGGAATACGCTCAAGACAAGCTGTCACAATCTTTTGACAGGAAGCAGACGGCGTAGCTCCAAAAATAAGATTAATAAGGTTTTTGAGCTTGTTGTTCTACTTGGCGCTACTAAGGTAACCTTGTAAAAATAAGATTTTTGAGACACGGGGGGTTATGTACCTTGGGCATTTTGGGATAAGTTCAGTCCTTTTGTCAGCATTTTGTAGATTTCCTTCCAATCTTTAAGGTAGAATTTTGTTTCTATGTCGGCAAGCTTTCCGAAGATGGCGGATGAAAAAAACAAATCGGCGGCTTTGGTTTCATCTATTCGACAGTCATGTACAAGCTGTTCGATAATCGGCTCATTAATACTATCTACCTTATAGATAATTTTATAATCGGTTTTTTTGAGGGCTTTTAGGGAATTTACCGTACAAAAACAAATCTGATGCGAGGGTTTGGGATATTTCAGCTGATTGAAAAATTCTTCTTTTGTAATCACGCCATCTAAAAAGCTTTGTATGCGCGTTTGAATTTTATCATCGGCCACAAGGCCTTCTACTATATCGTAGCCATGAGCAATTTTCCGCAATTTTCTATTTTGAATGACAAAATCAAACCACTCGCTGTTATAATCAGAGAAAACTAATATTTTGAAATCGTCATTTTCATACACATCTTCGTCAAATTCAAATTCGGTAATAACGCTCTCAGTGTGCTTTCGATTACCTTTTCGTACGGCAAAAATTTCGGCTTGCTCTCGCAATTTTGTTACGTAAAAACCACGCCCAAAATCACGTTTTGGCTCGCATTTTGTCAGGTCTATTTCGTGGATTGCCGTATAGCTTCCGTGGTAAACTTTCATCGTAATCCTCCATTTTCGTAGCAATATTCATACAAATCTTTTGCAGCATATTCCGCGCTGTCGGTATGCAATGCCCACCAATGGCGGTTGAGATAGTCCCATGCACCATATTTTTTCAGGTAAAAAAAGGCGCGCTGCATGTTCATTTTGTATGTTTCTGCAAAGAAAGGTACGATAAACGCGATAAAGCTTATCTTGTCGCTTATTTCTTTATCTAACTTTTGAGCTTCCATACCAAGAATATTTTTTGCAAAATTACGATTTTTCTTTGGACAGAGCAAAAAATTCAAAAATTCAAGAGTGGTGCATTTCAAATTGCCGTACACAGGCGCGTAGCGCCTACGTGTTTATAGCCGTGCGCGACAGCGCACGGTCAGCGGGTGTCATTCCATCCGAGCGCGGCGTAGCGGCGCTGCGTTATATGCGGCACCGCTACGCGCCTGTGTGCGGCAAGGAAGTTAACCTCCCGCCACCTGCGGCATAGCGCCTAAAATTCAAGAATTCAAGAATTCAAAATTCAAAATTCAGAATTCAAAATTTTCTTTGCCCTACGGGTGCATTTCAAATTGTCGCTTTAAATAATCCCTGCGGGTGGGGTGTCAAGAATGTGATATTCACATAAAAATATTTTCGTTCTATTTTTGTGCCGTTAGGCACAAAATGTTGGTAGAAATAGATAGTTGTATGATTGGTTTTTCGTGCCGTCAGGTACGAAATGTACATTTTT
>JAISGH010000045.1 GCA_031263185.1 Prevotellaceae bacterium
TCTGAAAAGGGAATTAAAAAAGACTCCCTCTCAAAACTACATATATCTATGCAATGATCTGCTGCTTGCATCAATGACTTGCTTATGTAACTCTCACTTCGCTCATATAAATGCAATTATAAACAATTGTTATATAGTTATTTATTATCTTTGTCGGGGTGGCCGGATTTGAACCGACGACCTCCTGCTCCCAAAGCAGGCGCGATACCGGGCTACGCTACACCCCGAAAAAGTTTTGCAAAGGTACAACTTTTTTTGAGAAAGAAAAATCTCCCGCTCATCTTTTTTCCACTTCAAAGTGCACTCCGAAAAAATACCATAAACAGGGTATTTTTTTTCCCCTGCGCCGGCAGTACTTTTGTGGCGAAATTTAACCTGTGAATTTTTCATCGAAATGATGCATGAAAAATTTTCACTACAACAAACACATGTTTTACTCACAATTTTTTACACGCAATTTTTTACACACAATGAAGAAGCTACAATTTTTACCGTTAGTTGCAGGCGCCGCGCTGCTTGCCTCCGTAACCGCCTCTGCGCAGGACGTAATTTACGTTGATAACCCAAAGTTCGTTGCCCCTTTGGTCGAAAGGTGGATTGACGAGTACGCAAAATCCAACCCCCACGTACAAATTAAGCGGGCAGAGAGCGGCGCAAAAGCCGACCTCCGGTTTACCGCTACTACCTCCGACACTCACGAAAGCGTCGGCAGTGAGGCCGTTGCATACGTTGCGCGATACGCGCTGCTACCTGTTACCACCGAGGCAAATCCGCTCATTGGCACGCTCAGCAGGAGCAGGTTGGACAAAAAGAAGCTGCGGAAGCTGTTTTTTGCAGAACGAGACCTCGCCTCCGGCGAGGATAACAATAAGCTCAACATTGCGAACCCCGTAACCGTGTACTCCGGCAATAATCCGGCATCGGCAGCGCCCGTATACGCCTCCTACTTTGGCTACTCCACCGCTAACCTGCGGGGCAAAAAAGTATCGGGCGATGATATCTTCCTGCTCAGCGCCATAAAAAAAGACGCCGCGGGAGTTACGTTTAATACCTTGAACTATCTCTACGACACCCAAACCCGGCAGCTGAAAGAGGGGCTTGCCATCCTCCCGCTGGACGTAAAAAAGGAGCAGCGCGAAGCGCTCTACTCCAACAACATCGACCAGGCGATTGCGCTGCTCGAGGAGGAGAAAATAGATGTAATTCCGGCGCCCTACATTGGCGTTGTTTACAGCGGCGAAGCAACAGCGGCAGCGCACGATTTTGCAAGGTGGGTTGCCACCGACGGGCAGCAGTACAACCACGACTACGGCTTCCTGAACCCCGACAAAAAGCTGCTCGCGCTCCGGCAGCAGCAAGCGCCCAAGCAAATCCTCGCCTCCGAAAAGTAGCCAAAAGCCGACAGAAATTACTTAACTATCTTTAGCACACAGATGACACAGATTTAAGAGATTTGCGCAGATAAATTCTTATCTGTGCTCATCTTTTCAATCTGTGTCATCTGTGTGCCCCGGTTACAGATATTGAGCGTTTACATCTTGCCGAACTCCGGGCTACATTTTATTAATTTCCGTATCAAGATAGGCTATTCTTTCGTTTAGCCATGCTTTCATCCTTACTATTTCGTAGCTATAGCTAAGGAGGCTGCTGTTTGGCCAAATTTTCAAATCGTAAAGTTGCGACTTTTGAAGTTTCGAAGACAAGGAGTTAATGTATAAATCCATGCCTGCAAGTTGGGGCTTTATCTCATTCCACCTGTTTTTGTATTGCTGCCGGAAACTTGGGTCGTCGAAGAAACGACAGAAGAATTTTTGTCCAATCGATCCCAAACTCTGTACATTGTCATGCTGTCTAAATAATATACCCCGAGATGCAAAATAGTTAAATCCGCTTCCTAAGTATCCAAATCCCCAGTCGAAGTCCCAAAGCGGTCCCCATTGAATTTTCTTGTCTTTGTCTCTGTACAAATAGGTGCTTTTAGGCCAATGTAATTCTCCATTGCTTACAATCTCGTTGACTAATAAAAAATTTATCAGCGAATTGACATCTACTAAATCCTGATAGTTGTTGTTGGGGAAATTTTTTTCAGGGTCAAACAGCGCGTCTTCAAGTTCCTTCATGGCTTCTTTTACAAAATCCATGTCCGACGTATTATCCATATCCGGCGATTTAATCATTACCGGTAGCTGGATAATATCTGTTTTAAATTGATACTCTTCATCGAAGTAAACATCTAATTCAGCCAAAAATCCTTTTTTCTCAGCAATGTCAACGCGTCCGGCTTTCACCTCTATTTGTTCGGTAAGAACGTAGCTTCCAAGATGTACTCCATTTAAAAATACTTCTACATGGTTTGCATGATTTGTGTAAGCCAATCCAAGCCGATGCCCTAATTCAAAAGTCACCGAATTCATTATTAACGTTGGGTCCTGATAGTTTGCCAATAGCACCCATTCTTTAGCTGCCGTATAGCCACAAAGAGAGATCTTGTCTTTAAATTTCATTTTATACGGTTTTTTAGGCATACCCCATGTAGAGTTGCCGCGCCCCTTTATGGTTAGATTTACTTCTGATATGTCAGGATACGCACCGGCGCCATCAAGTTTAAATGTCGCATCCACGTAGCTGTCTTTTGAGCTAATCGGCGCATTGTCTTTGGTGTTGATGAACACGATAGGCAAGCCCGTGAACGACGATACCTGCACGGTGTAACGCTTTTCCCCGCCCAGGCGATTGCGCACCGTGTAGCGTACCGGCAGGGAGAAATCTACGCTGCCCGCTCCGCTTTGCTGAGGTATATCGCCAATAAGCACGGTGTCGCCCTCAACGGCGTAGGAGGGAATGAGGGTCTTACCGCTTATCATTACGTAAGGAATCAGCACTTTGATTACGCTGTCCTCCACAGTTCCCGCCACATCGTCCACCAGCGCCAGCGGGTTGTCCTCCGCCTTAAATCCGAAGAACAAAAAGCGCGGTGCTTCGTTATACTTTGGCACCTTGATTTTGGTTACGCCGTCGGCCAGCGTAAGCTCTACGTAGGCGGGGTTGGAGTTGTCCACGCCGTTTGCGGCAAAGATAGCGTCGCCCTGTAGCCCCTGCTCGCCCTGCTGTCCGGTGGCGTTCGCGCCGGTCGAAACCCAGCTGGCATCGTCGGCGCATACGCCGGTGGCGCACACCTCCCACTTGTTGGTCTCGGGGTTGACGCGCAGCTGCGGCGTGGCGCCGTCGCTGCCGGGGGCTCCTTGCTCGCCGGTAACCGGAATTTTTTTGCTACCGTCCAGCAGCCATTCGCCGTTGAGCGTCCAGCAGTACCTTCCGTCGTCGTCCGGCTTCGCGCCAATTTGCGGGGAGGCGCCCTGCTCGCCGTTAAGGATGGTAACCTGCGGGCTTTTTGTAAAGTCGATATGGTAGCCGCCCGGCGCAGGCTCTTCAAAGCGCGTAACGCCGGTTACGTAGTCGTTGCTCTGCAGGGCGGCGACAATGCCTTGCAGGGCGGTAACGTTGCCGTTCATGGTCTCCTGCAGGGCCGCGATGCGCTTCTGCTCGCTTTGCAGCTTGCGCAGCTCTTCCCTGAGCTGGGTGTCGTCGTACTTTTCGCAGCCGCCGAGCGCTATCAGGGCTGCCGTTGCTAATTTAAATATTTTCTTCATCTTTATTGATTTGGTTATTAATTGTTAATTATTAATTATCCGGTTTTAGTGAATGAATTAGAGGGCAGTAAAGCCTTATGGAGGTGTGTGGTAATTTTGCAGGTTTGCTGCGGGGAAAAACTCTGTTAGGGTGAAGGGCCACATAAAAAAAAGTGAACGGCCAAAATAGCTGACCATTCACTCCGAAAAAGAAACTCCAAGCTGTTACCTTGTGTGAAA
>JAISGH010000066.1 GCA_031263185.1 Prevotellaceae bacterium
TCAATATAGAAAAAGATAACTGGAATGATAAGTATACTCTTGCTGAAGGCGACGCATACAGCGGAACGCTGGTTTTCCAAGGCGAAGATAATTTGCCTGCACCGGATGCCGGATTGTACCTGATAGAAACATCGATCAAAAATTTTACGTACAACCTCACCGCGGTTGGCAATGAGATTTATATAGTCGGATTGAATGGCGAATGGGAAGTCAACATTCCATTGGCGGCAACAGCCACTCCCGGCGTTTTTTCCGGCGACATTACAATCAGCAGCGCTTCCGAGTGGGGATTTCAAATCTATATTGTTGCGGGCGATTGGGTTCATATTTTCGGTGGTGCGGAAGGAAAGCTGTACTACAAAGGAAGCAACATCACCGACGACGCCTCGCTTGCTCCCGGCGTTCACCGGATGACGGTTGATTTGATTAATGCAACATACGTAATCGAATAGCTATGAATTGCGATAAAAATCGGGCAGCAAAAAAGATGGAAACCGGACTGCTTGCGGCGGCGTTGATGCTTTTAAGCGCCGTTGCCTGCACAAAGGAAGAAAGCCCGCTGTCGGCGAAACCGCCCGCTTACGACAGTAGCGGTTTCGCCAAAGGCGCAGACGTCAGCTGGATTACCGAAATGGAAAAGGCAGGGCGTAAATTCTACGACGCTGCCGGAAGCGAAGTAGAGTGCATGGCTTTGCTGCGCAGCTTGGGGATGAACGCCATTCGCTTGCGGGTTTGGGTAAATCCCGCAAGCGGTTGGTGCAGCAAAGAAGAGACGCTGGTCAAAGCTATCCGCGCTCACCAATTGGGAATGCGCCTCATGATAGACTTCCACTACAGCGATTGGTGGGCCGACCCGGGACAGCAAACCATTCCCGAAGCATGGAAAGAGATGACTTTGGAAGAAATGACGCAAGCCGTGAAAGTTCATACCATAGCTACGCTTGAGCTGCTGAAGGCAAACGGCATTACTCCCGAATGGGTACAGGTAGGCAACGAAACCGGAAACGGAATGTGCTGGCCGCTTGGTCAGGCCGACGTTAGCATGGCCAACTACGTCGCCTTGAACAACGCCGGATACGACGCTGTCAAATCGGTATTTCCCAACGCCGGCGTAATCGTTCACCTGCAAGGCGGAGACAACAGCAACCTCTACCGCTGGCTATTCGACGGGCTGAAAAAGAACGGCGGGAAGTGGGATATAATCGGCATGTCGCTCTATCCAAGCCCCGATAGCTGGCAAGAGATGAACGCGCGGTGCATGGCAAACGCAAGCGACATGATTAATCGCTACGGCACAAAAGTGATGATTTGCGAAGTCGGAATGTCTTGGGATAAGCCGGAAGCATCCAAAGCTTTTTTGGCGGATATTATTTCGCAGGCAAAAAATATAGCAGATGACAAATGCTTGGGCGTATTCTACTGGGAGCCGCAATCGTACGGAAGTTGGAACGGATATACAATGGGGGCATTCGACAACGACGGAAAACCAACCATTGCGTTGGATGCCTTTAAAGGAAATTAATTTTTAGCGTGTATGAAAAAAGAAATAGCGATTTTATTATTCATTGGTTTATGCCTCAGCGCGCAGGCGCAAACCGTTCGCAGGGAATTTTTGCTGCGGGAAGGCTGGAATTTCAGCAAGGGTGATTTCCCCGGCGCCGCTGCCGAAAAGTTCGACGATGCCAAGTGGGAAAAAGTAACCGTCCCGCACGACTGGGCAATATACGGCCCGTTTGACCGCAGCCACGATTTGCAGGAAGTCGCCATCACCCAAAACGGAGAAGCCGTTGCCTCCGCAAAAACAGGCCGTACCGGTGGGCTTCCCTACACGGGCGTTGGCTGGTACCGGACGGTATTTGACATCGCCGATTTTGAAAAAAGCCAAAAGAACGTTCACTTGCTGTTCGACGGCGCCATGAGCGAAGCGCACGTATACGTCAACGGCAGCGAAGCCTGCTACTGGCCATACGGCTACAATTCGTTTCACTACAACGTGACGGATTTGCTTCACGGCGACGGTAAAGGCAATACGCTGGCGGTACGCTTGGAGAATAAGCCGCAATCGTCCCGCTGGTATCCCGGAGCCGGGCTGTACCGCAACGTCCACGTGGTAGTTACCGAAAAAACGCACGTCCCGATTTGGGGCGCTTTTCTCACAACGCCGTACGTCTCGGACGAATATGCTTCGGTAAAGCTGAAAACCGAATTGGTCAACGCCGCCGGAAAAGAAGTAAAAATCGTTACCGAAATCCGGGACAGCGAAGGACGTATTGTTGCCCGCAAAGAGAGCCTGCAAAAAGTTCACCCCGACCAGCCGGTTGAGCAGAATTTTATCGTAGGCAATCCCCAGCTTTGGTCTCCCGAAAACCCGTACCTGTATTCTGCCGTTTCAAAAATATATTTGGACGAACAGTTGACCGACAGCTATACCACCCGTTTTGGAATTAGGGATATTAAGCTTATTGCCGGCAAAGGTTTTTTCCTGAACGGGGAAAAACGCAAATTCCGTGGAGTATGCAATCACCACGACCTGGGGCCTTTGGGCGCTGCGGTAAGCGAAGCCGCTTTGCGCTGGCAGCTGACCTTGCTGAAAGACATGGGATGCGATGCCATTCGCACCACCCACAACATGCCGGCTCCGGAATTGGTAAAGCTTTGCGACGAAATGGGTTTTATGATGATGATAGAGCCTTTCGACGAGTGGGACGTTGCCAAGTGTAAAAACGGCTATCACCGGTTTTTCAATGAGTGGGCGGAAAAAGACATGGTCAACATGCTTCGCCAGTACCGCAACAACGCTTCGGTGGTGATGTGGAGCATTGGGAATGAAGTCCCCACGCAGTGCAGGGAAGAAGGATACAAGGTGGCTTCATTTCTTCAGGACATCTGCCACCGGGAAGACCCTACCCGTCCGGTAACCTGCGGTATGGATCAAGTCAGCTGCGTGCTGAACAACGGTTTTGCCGCCCTGCTGGACATCCCCGGATTCAACTACCGCGTTCAGCGCTACGGGGAAGCTTACGAGCGGTTGCCCCAAAACCTGCTGTTAGGCTCGGAAACCGCCTCGACCGTCAGCTCGCGCGGGGTGTATAAATTTCCCGCAGAAAAAAAGGCCAACGCCGTTTACGACGACCACCAGTCTTCCTCGTACGATTTGGAGCGCTGCACGTGGTCTAACCTTCCGGACGACGATTTTGCCATGGCCGACGATTATGAGTGGACGCTGGGGCAATTTGTGTGGACAGGCTTCGACTACCTGGGCGAGCCTACCCCTTACGACAGCGACGGATGGCCTAACCATAGCTCCATGTTTGGCATTATTGATTTGGCCGGAATACCCAAAGACCGCTACTACCTGTACCGCAGCATCTGGAATAGCAGCGAAAATACCCTGCACCTGTTGCCTCACTGGAATTGGGAGGGGCGCGAAGGGCAAAAAACGCCGGTATTTGTCTATACCAACCACCCGTCGGCCGAGCTGTTTATTAACGGCAAAAGTCAGGGCCGACAAAGCAAAAGCAGCGCAACGCTCCAAAACCGCTACCGCCTGATGTGGACAGAGGCTGTTTACGAGCCGGGCGAGGTAAAGGTAATCGCTTACGATGCCCAGGGAAAAGCAGCCGGAGAAAAGATAGTGCGTACTGCCGGCAAGCCGCACCACATACAGCTAACCGCCGACCGGACGCAAATCATGCCCGACGGTAGCGACTTGGCGTATATCCGTGTAAGCGTGGTGGACAAAGACGGGAACCTTTGCCCCACCGACAATAGGCTGATTACGTTTACCGTCAATGGCGAAGGCCGCTTCAGGGCCGCGGCTAACGGCAATCCCGCTTGCTTAGATATTTTCCATTTGCCGCAAATGCACGCTTTTAGCGGAGAGCTGACGGCAATTGTGCAGGCAGGAGGAAAAGCGGGTAAAATAGTCGTGGAAGCAAAAGCAAAGGGCTTGCAAAAAGGCCAGAGCGAAATTTTGGTCAAGTAAAAAGAAATAATCTCCGATATTTTCCGAAAAAAATTATCCAACGGCTGACTTTTCGCTACCGCTTATACTCGCTTGGCGACATCCCTGTGCACCGCTTAAAGTATTTTCCGAAAAATGACTGCGAGGGAAAACTCAGCTCCTCGCTGATTTGCTGAATCGTCATGTCGGTTGATTTCAGGAGGGCTTTGGCTTCCAGCATCACGTGGTTGTCTATCCACTCGTTGGCGGTGGTGCCGCTGGTTTCCCTCACCACTTTCGAGAGATGCTTGGGCGTGAGGCACAGCTTGTCGGCGTAGAACGACAGCTCCCGCTGCTCCTTGTAGTGGGTTTGCACCAAGTCGAGGAATTTCTCCACGAGCATCTCCCGCCTTGAATTTTCGCCTTTGACCGTGAACAGGTTAAAGTGAAATCCCAAATCGTACAGAAACGCTACGGTCAGGTGCCTGACGATTTCCCTGCGGTAGGGGTTTTCTGTCGTCTGCATCGCTTCCTTGAATATGCCGAAGTAGCGCACCAGCGAATTCAGCCCTCTTTCGTTCAACGGTATCCACGGCTTTTGCCGGAGGGTAAAGTTCAGCGACATGGCTTCCTTGACATTTACGCTCAAATCGGTCATAAACTGCTTGGACATAACGATAAAAAGTCCCGAAAAATCCTCGCTGAACTGCCCGGCGCTTATGATTTGGTCGGGAAAGACAACCGTCACTGCAGGCGCCTCCAGCACGTAGGATTGCATGTTCACGCTACCTTTCATCGTCCCCTTGAGGCAGATGATGGAAAGCATCACATTGAGCTTGAAAGGATAATCCAAAATGTCGATGATAACCGGCTTCTCAAGCAGGATAAAATCGTTGCCTACCGAGTAGTATTCCGTGTTTTCAAGCCTTTTGCGCCAGTCGAAAGGTAAAATGCGCTTTTCCATATATAGCTTTTTTCTTTTCCTGCTATTGTGTACTTTTTTGCCTGCAAAGGTAATATTTTCCCCTGCCATTCCGCCCTGCTTCTCTCCAACAGAAGTTCCCATGAAAAGCGAGCGGGGCGTTTTTTTACTTCACCTCCTCGTATTCCACGTACTCGCCTACGCTGTCGGGGATGATTTGCTCCGGCGCTGCGGGCTGCTCCTGCTGCGCGGCTTTGCCGCCTTTGTGGGCGCCGCCAAAGGCATCGGCGTCCACCCCAAATCGCTTTGCCATGCGCTTCAGAAAAAAGCGGAGCAGGTATTTTCCGAAGTGGCGCAGGAAAAATCCTGCAATGAGGATGAATAGAAGTATGCTTACAAGGGCTTCCAATTTTTCAGCGTTTAATAAGGTTTTCAATAGCTCAACATTCCGGCAGCGCAGCAAGCTTGAGCGGTACCGGAAAAAATTTAGCGGGCGTCCACGCTAAAGCACGTGAGAAATCCGTTTTCGTCGCACGTCAGCACGTTGTAGCTGCTTGGGCTGCTGCGCAGGTTGTCCACCAGCAGCGGGGCTACGGCGCTGCGCGGAAATCCGCGCTGCATGTCGCCGTTTTCGTCCATCAGGTAAACTTTTTGCTCGTTTTCCATGTACACGCCGTAAAGGTTGAAGTCGGGCAGCGGCGTAAACCTCGTCGGCGCTACGTGCAGCGGGTGGTCAAACGTGTACGCAAACTTTAGCTTCATGCTTGGATCGTACACGCGCAGCTCTTTTTCGTCTGCCACGGCGTAGGTTGCCGTAGCAGCCTTGCCGAAGCAGCAGAAAAAATGGTGCTCGCCGGGCTTTGGCTTTAGCGGCGCGCGCTCTACGTTGCCGTCAAAGTAGATGTACGCCAGCTCGCCGGCGGCGGTGGTGGTAACCATGCGCACCACGTTGCCCTCGGGGTCGGTTTCCGGGACGAGGCTGCTGTTGTAGGCCGGCGCGGTGTTCTCCCGCAGGTGCGCCTGCTCCTCTCCCCTGCGGTTCAGGAGGTAGGTGCTGCGGTTGTCGGCCACCACAATGTAGTCCTTGCCCTTGATGCGAATATGCTGCACCGGCTGCGTAATGCTGCCGAACGACAGCGCCGGCGCGAAGCCGGTAAGCGGCTTGCCGAGGCGCTCGTAGGGCCGGATTTTGCCATCCTTGCACGGCACAAAGTAGCGGTAGTCGCGCGAGCGGTCGTAGTCAAAAACGGCAGCGGGAGCCGAAGCCGGCGAGCTGAAGGTGATGGGAAACCCGTCAACGCTGCGCCCCAACCGATCTACGATGTAGAGCTTGGTTTTGGTGTTGAACAGCAGCTGCAGCTTGTTATTTTTCAGGTAGTCAATCTGCTGCACATGCCCCATAACAGGCTCGTCTATCGGCTTTTTCCATAACAAAACCCCCTGATTATCAAACAGATATATAGTATTCTGAATATCCTGCGCCAGAATTTCTTTTTGCTTTGTGTTGTGATTTTTCACCACCCAGGGCGCCGCTTGCAGGGGCGCCTCGAGCTTTACCTCAAAATCCAAAACCAGACCTTGCAGGCGCTGCTTTTCCTCTACCTTTGAGGCCGTTTTCAGGAAAACGTTGCAGTACACCTTATCGCTCATGGCGCGCAGCTGCAAGCCCATGCACTGAAATGCAGCAAGCGCCGGCGATTTGCTCAGGCTGCTTTGCAGCGCAGGCTTGAGCAGGCTTAGCGCTACGGCGTCGGCCCTTGACGGGTTTACGTAGATGAGCATGTTGGATTCGGTGGCCGTATAGTCGTTAAGGTTTACGGTTTGCGAAAGCGTTTTTTTGAGCATTGCCAAAAGCGCAAACTCTTTTACTGCGGCAGGCGACGACGAGTAGATGAGGTAGTCGCCGATAAAGGTAAGGTAGGTATCCTCGCACTGCGCAAACAGGTTGCCCTGCAGCGCGGCAATAAGCCCCGGCGCGGGGTTGCGGTAAACGGTGAGCGGCTCGCTGTTGCTCATTTTTTCTGTTGTTACGTAGCTGTCGGCCTGCTTTCCTTCGGCGTTGGCGGCGTACGCTATTCCGGCGCTTATGGCGGCGCGAGCAGCGTTGGCGTTGCTCGACTTTAGCGCCAAAAACCACGTGGATTTCGCCTCTACGTTGGCAAAGGGTACCCGCGCAAGCGTAAGCTCAGAGGGGTGCAGGTCGGCAAAAAAGGTGGCCGCGTCGATGCCTGTTTTTTTGCGAAGCTGGGCTAACTTTTCCTTGCGCTGCGCGTTGCCGGATTGCTGGTACTCGCGAAACCTGTTGTAGTCCAGCGTCAGCTGCTTTGCGTTGGTTATTCCCACGCACAGCGCGCCGTCGGTGGTGCGCGGAAGAATGTCGAAGGATGTGAGCTTCTTGCTGCTCTGGTGAGACAGAGTGGAGAAGTAGGAGTTCTGAAAATCCTCGGAGAATAAAAACCCGTTGAGCAGCACAGCGTCGGAGTGCAGCGCGGCGTCGAGCACGGTGAAGCTGCCCAGCTGCTTCAAAAAGTTCAGCGGCCTGGCGTACGCTCCGTTCAGGTAAATCTCCAGCAGGAGCGGCAGCTGCCGGTGGTTGATGTACAGGTTGGCGTCCTCGTGCGCCCCTGCCGTCTGCGCGGCCTGCACAAAAGCTTGGTCGTCCGCCAGCGAGGCCGGCGACTTTGCCTGCCGTATCGCCATTTCCACCAGCACGCGCGAGGCGCTTACCACCAGCACGCGGCGCACCGTTGCGGCGTGAAATACCTCCGTTTTTTCGCGCCGAAACGTGAGTATTTTTTCGTCGTCGTACGGCTGCTCCACTACGTTGTAGCCGTCCGATTCCAGCAGCGGCACAATTTGCTTTACGTTATTCAGGTACAGGTTGTCGGGCAGGTTGAGCGAGTATAAAAAGGATAAATCTTTGCCGAATACGTGCGCCGAAATCCAGATGGGCTGCCGGCTAAGGTCGCCCACAACGGTGCTCTTTCCGGCCATCGTATCTACCACGTACAGCAGCCGCTCGCCTATCCTGCCGGCGGCGGCAACGGCGCTGTGCGCCGGCTCATTCTGGGAGGTCATCTTGCGCGTAAGCTTGTTAAGCTCGTTCACGCGAACTACCAGCGCAGCGTTGGCCGGTATGGCGCGCATGGCATCCATGCGGTGCTTCTTTTCTCCCTCGCGGATAAAAAAGTAGAGCCACACCCCCAAGCACAGCGCCGCCAAAAGAAGCGCCGTGAGAACAACTTTGTTGCTGAAAAAATGGAGACTCTTACCCATATATAATTAGCGGCCACCTCCCCCCTGCTTTTGCCATAGGCCAATGTTTGGGGGAATGTTTGTATAAAGATTTGCCGTTGACAACTAAAAAATACCTACCTTTGCGGCTGCTATGCAAAAAAATGAGCTGCACGTTAACCGAACTGTTTGGCGGCGTTGATTGCGTATTGAGTTGTGCTGCAATTGTTTGATACTTGCGCAACGGTTACGCTGCGCACAGCCGCTACCAGCAGCAGTCGTAATATTCGGGAACAAAAGTAGCGATATCGGAGGCAAAAATTGAGCAGGGCTAAATTACAACACGTTAAATATTCGTAAATGGAAGTGAACGAAAGGTACATGCGCGAGGCGCTACGCGAAGCGTTGCTCGCTGCCGGCAAGGACGAGGTGCCGGTAGGAGCAGTGGTAGTGCACGGCAACCGTATTATTGCCCGCGCCCACAACCTCACCGAAACGCTGTGCGACGCCACAGCGCACGCCGAAATGCAGGCCATTACCTCGGCGGCGAATTTCATTGGCGGAAAATACCTGAACGAATGTACGCTGTACGTAACGCTGGAGCCTTGCCCCATGTGCGCCGGCGCGTGCTTCTGGGCGCAGGTGGGGCAGGTGGTGTACGGCGCTGCCGACCCCAAGCGCGGATACTCGCTGCTACAGCAAAACCTGCTGCACCCAAAAGCTAAGGTAACGCAGGGCCTCCTTGCCGATGAGTGCAGCAAGCTCATGAGCGATTTTTTTAAAAAGAAAAGAGCTTATATTCAATAGCTGGTTAGCGTGCAAAAAATAGTGTGCAAAAATGATTTTGTTGCAATGGTAATGGGCGCAAGCATCTAAATATAAACACTTACTAAACACTTACTGAAATGAAGCTTTGGAACAAAGGCGTTGAGCCGGACGAGCTGGTAGAAAAATTCACCGTAGGCAAGGACCGCGAGCTCGACTTGCTGCTTGCCAAGCATGACGTAGCGGGCAGCATGGCGCACATCAAAATGCTGCAAAGCATAGGCTTGCTTACCTCCGTCGAGCTGAGCGCGCTGCTCGCCGGGCTGGAGCAGGTTGCGCGGGACATTGCCGCCGGAAGCTTTGCCATTGCCCCCGGCGTAGAAGATGTCCACTCGCAGGTGGAGCTGCTACTCACGCAGCGCTTGGGCGAGGTTGGAAAAAAAATCCACGCCGGACGCTCGCGCAACGATCAGGTGCTGGTTGACCTGAAGCTCTTTTTTCGCGAAGAAATACGCCACATAGCCTCGTCCATGCAGGCGCTTTTTGACGCGCTCATTGCGCTAAGCGAAAAGCACAGGGACGCGCTGATGCCCGGCTATACGCACCTGCAAATTGCCATGCCCTCATCGTTTGGCCTGTGGTTTGGCGCCTACGCCGAGAGCTTGGCAGACGACGCGCACATGCTGGTGGCAGCGTACAAAATTGTCAACCAAAACCCCTTGGGGTCGGCGGCAGGCTACGGCAGCTCCTTCCCCCTCAACCGCGCCATGACTACGGAGCTGCTGGAGTTCGACGATTTGCACTACAACGTGGTGGCGGCGCAGATGAGCCGCGGAAAATCCGAGCGCGCGCTTGGCGCGGCCATGTCGTCCATAGCCGCTACGCTGGGGCGATTTGCCATGGACGTATGCCTGTACATGAGCCAAAACTTTGGCTTCATCAGCTTCCCCGACGCGCTTACTACCGGGTCGAGCATTATGCCGCACAAAAAAAATCCCGACGTGTTTGAGCTCATTCGCGGCAAGTGCAACCGCCTGCAAGCCGTGCCCAACGAGGTGGCGCTGCTCTGCGCCAACCTCCCCGGCGGCTACCACCGCGATATGCAGCTGCTCAAAGAAATTATGTTCCCCGCCATCGAAGAGCTGCTGAGCTGCTTGGGCATGGCGACCTTCATGCTCCGGCACATCATCGTTAAGGAGAATATTTTGGAGGACGAAAAGTACAGCTACCTCTTCACGGTGGAGGACGTAAACCGAATGGCGCTCAGCGGCGTACCGTTTCGCGAAGCCTACAAAAAAGTCGGTGCGCTGGTGCAGCAGGGGCTTTACAGGCCGGTAAAAGCGGTGCGCCACACCCACGAGGGCAGCATAGGAAACCTCTGCAACAGCCAAATTGTGGCAAAAATGAAGCGGGCTATCGGAGGTATTCCCGCCGGCGGAGGCAAACAACCGTAAGCTAAAGCATACGGTTAGCAAAGTGTCACCCCTGCGGGGTTTGCAGCAGGCGGATGCCCTCTTTAATATTCTAATTTTCAACAATATAGCAAAGCCATCTAATTTTACGCAACTTTTTTATACACGCTAAAACACGCTAAAATACATAATTATGTACAGAACGCATACCTGCGGCGAGCTTCGCCTTGCCGATGTTTCAAAAAAAGTAACGCTGGCCGGATGGGTGCAGCGCATACGCCGGCTTGGAGGGATGACCTTTATTGACCTGCGCGACCGCTACGGCCTCACGCAGCTGGCGATAGACGAAAAAACGCCCGAAGATATTCGCCTTGCCGCAGAGCAGCTGGGGCGCGAGTTTGTGCTGCAGGTGGAAGGCGCCGTTGTGGAGCGCACCAGCAAAAACGCCAAAATACCAACGGGCGAGGTAGAGATAAGCCTCTCGGCGCTGCGCGTGCTGAACGCCGCCGAGACACCCCCGTTTACCATAGAGGACGAGAGCGACGGCGGAGAGGAGCTTCGCGCCAAGTACCGCTACCTCGATTTGCGCCGCAATCCGGTGAAGAACGCGCTCATCCTGCGGCACCGCGTGGCGCAGGAGGTGCGAAGGTACCTCGACGCGCAAGGCTTTTTGGAGGTAGAAACGCCGTTTCTCATAAAATCTACGCCCGAAGGAGCGCGGGACTTTGTGGTGCCGTCGCGCGTGCACAACGGCGAGTTTTACGCGCTGCCGCAAAGCCCGCAGACCTTTAAGCAGCTCCTCATGGTGGCGGGCTACGACCGCTACTTTCAGCTGACGCGCTGCTTTCGCGACGAAGATTTACGCGCCGACCGGCAGCCGGAGTTTACGCAGATAGACTGCGAAATGGCCTTTGTGGAGCGCGAGGATATTTTGCAAACTTTTGGCGGCATGATGCAGCGCCTCTTTCGGCACGTGCTGAGCGTGGAGATAGACCGCATACCCCGCATGACCTACGCCGACGCCATGCGCGACTACGGCTGCGACAAGCCCGACGTGCGCTTTGGCATGAAGATACAGGAGCTCACGCGGCTGGTGCAGGGCAAAAATTTTTCGGTGTTCGACAGCGCCGCATACGTTGGCGGCATTTGCGCCGAGGGCTGCGCCGGCTACACGCGCAAGCAGCTCGACGAGCTTACCGAGTGGGTAAAGCGCCCGCAGATTGGGGCAAAAGGGTTGGCCTACATTCGCCTTGCCGCCGACGGCGCAAAGTCGAGCATTGATAAGTTTTACACCCCCGACGAGCTCCGGCAGGTTGCCGATACGCTTGGCGCAAAGCCGGGCGACCTGATTTTGATTTTGGCCGGCGCAAAAAATGCTACCCTCAACGCGCTGTGCGAGCTGCGCCTCGAAATGGGCAACCGCCTTGGCCTGCGCAGGCGCGGCGAGTTTGCCCCGCTGTGGATTGTTGATTTCCCGCTGCTCGACTGGGACGACGAAGCCCAGCGGTTTTACGCCATGCACCACCCCTTTACCGCCCCCCAGCCCGACGACCTGCCGCTGTTTATGAAGGGCGACCGGGAGGACTTGAAGCGCGTTCGCGCCAACGCCTACGATTTTGTGATGAACGGCGTGGAGCTGGGCGGCGGCTCTATCCGCATTTTCGACGCGGCTATTCAGCAGCAGATGTTTGCGGCGCTTGGGTTTACGCCCGAAGACGCCGAGTACAAGTTTGGCTTCCTGACCAACGCCTTCAAGTTTGGGGCGCCACCCCACGGCGGCATTGCCTTTGGCTTCGACCGCCTGTGCGCCATGTTTGGCGGCTCCGACAGCATCCGCGACTACATCGCCTTCCCCAAAAACAACGCCGGCCGCGACGCCATGATAGACTCGCCCTCGCGCATTGACGACGTGCAGCTGAAAGAGCTGGGGATTAAATTTTGAATTCTGAATTTTGAATTTTGAATTCTGAAACGAGCGAACTCACGAGTGTCGAAAACGAGCGCCGAAAACAAGCAAATGTGATAATTTTGAATAGAATGTGGGGCGGATGGAAACCTCATTTTTACCTAATTTTTTTAACAAAACAACCTCAGTAGCACATAGTTACATAATATATCCAAACCTCATTACCTCATTTTTTTGTACCCATTTCATCGTTTTAATGAGGTAATGAGGTTGTTGATATGCGTATTAATTCATTGCTACTGAGGTTGTTTTGTTAGATAAATTAGGTAAAAAATGAGGTTTCAAACTTTCGCAGGAATGACGGTGGGAGGGAGGAGGAAAAGACTCAAAATGAAATTTTCATAGCGCCTCAAAAAAAGATTTAGCCACCTCTGCTGCAAATGTTCATTTTTACGCAAAATGATTAACTTTGCACCGGCTAATGCGCCGTCCCGTAGAGACGGAATGTTGGTAGAAAACCCGATTATCCCCCGCCTCTCCCCGTTCCTGCGGGACGGCGCAAGTGCCTATTGAATATAGATTCTAGTACAAAAAACAGATGGTACAAAAAACAGTAAGCCTGCAAGGCGCTGACATCTCCAACGCGCTGCCGCTGGTGTACATTGGCGGCCCCTGCATTATTGAGAGCGAGGAAGGATACTTGGCGACTGCACGTGCGCTGAAAAAAATAGCAGATGAGCACGGGCAGAAGTTTATTCTCAAAGCGTCGTTCGACAAGGCCAACCGCAGCGCGATAGATGCCTACCGCGGGCCGGGGTTGGAGAATGGCCTGCGTATCCTTGCCGCCGCCAAGGCGGAGCTGCGCATACCCGTGCTGGTGGATGTGCACGAGCCTTGGCAGGCCGTCCGCTGCGCAGCCGTGGCCGATGTGCTGCAAATACCCGCCTTCCTGTGCCGGCAAACAGACTTGCTGCTGGCGTGCGCCGAAACGGGCAAAGCTGTAAACGTAAAAAAAGGGCAGTTCCTTGCACCCCAAAGCATGGAAAATATCATTCGGAAAATAGAATCTACCGGCAACCGCAGCATACTGCTCACCGAGCGCGGCAGCAGCTTTGGCTACGGCGATTTGGTGGTGGACATGCGCTCGCTGCACATCATGAAGCAGCTGGGATACCCCGTGATATTCGACGCTACGCACTCGGTGCAAAAGCCGGGGGCGCTGGGCAACGCTACCGGAGGCGACCGCACCTTAGCGCCCGTGCTGGCGCGCGCTGCTGCTGCCGTAGGCGTTGCCGGCATATTCTTTGAGGCGCACCCTCAGCCCGAAAAAGCGCTCTCCGACGGGCCAAATTCCCTTACGTATAGCGGAGCGGCAGAGCTAATGCAGCAAACAGCACAGATTGACAAAACGCAAAAGGAAGCTCCAAATTCCGGATTGGCGTAATTCGTATGGCTAAAATCTAAAATCCGAAATCTAAAATCCGAAATTATATGACTCGTAATTCACAGCTAATATTATGGTAGATGAAAGCGTAAACGTAGATGCACAGGAGGTAAAAAATGCTGCGCTTGCCGCAATACGGACTGAGGTACAGTCGCTGGCAGCGTGTGAGGCTGCAATAGACCAAGCCTTTGTGCAGGCCGTTGAGGTAATTGTCCGGTGCAGGGGGCGCGTGGTGGTAGTAGGCATTGGCAAGAGCGGCATCATTGGGCGCAAAATTGCGGCAACGCTGGCCTCAACGGGTACGCCGGCAATGTTTGTACACGCCACGGAAGCCCTGCACGGCGATTTGGGCATGGTAACCGAGCGCGACGTTATCTTTGCGCTATCGTACTCAGGCCACAGCGACGAGCTGAACAAAATCCTGCCCATGCTGCGGCAGCGCGGCGTTACCATTATCGGCATGAGCGGCAACGCGCAGTCGGAGCTGGCGCAAAAGTCCGGCGTGCACATCACGCTGCCGCAAATGCGCGAAGCCTGCCCCTACAACCTCGCCCCCACATCGAGCACCACCGCCATGCTCGGCGTTGGCGATGCGTTGGCCATCAGCCTGATGAAAATCAAAAAATTTGAGCAAAACGATTTTGCGCAGTTCCACCCGGGGGGGATGCTGGGCAAGCTGCTCACCTGCGGCGTTGTTGACATCATGCAGAGCGGAGAGCGCAACCCCGTTGTTGACATCAACGCCACGGTGGAGGATGCGCTGCTGGTAATGACCAAAACCAGAAGCGGCGCTACGTCGGTGGTCAACAGCAACGGTACGCTGGTCGGCTTTTTCACCGACGGCGACTTGCGCCGTAGCCTGCAAAAAGACAGCGCGCTGCTACAAAAATGCGTTGCCGATGTCATGACCAAAAACCCTACTGCGCTAACCGACAGCATGAAAGCTGTTGAGGCGGCAAAAATTATCAGCCGGCAGCACATAGACAACGCCCCTGTGGTCGACGCAAACGGAAAAGTAGTAGGCATTGTGGACGAAGGCAACCTGATACCGTTTATCACTACATAGCTTACTATCTGATAAGTAACCTCCATATTCCCTACCCTTTTCCTCAAGGCTGAATATTTTACAGCCGAAATATTGTGTTTGTTAACAAACATAACGTCAATATATGATTTTTTGGCTTAGTATTTTTGTACCTTTGCTGCCCCTTTGCTGACAAGTATGTAGTGGAGGGGATAGCTAAACATAATGTCTAACCCATAAAAATCATTTGAATGATGATAGAAAAACAAGAAGACGACGCGCAAGACCTGGAGCAACCCATTGTGGCCGTCGAAAAAGAATCTGCGCAAGATTTCTTAGACGAAGCTGTTGAGCTTCATGCCAACGTTAAAGGTACCAACGCCTCAGCCGACATTGAGACGTTCGACTGGGACGCTTTTGAAAGCGAAAAAGACCTGTACGATGTTGACAAAACAACCATTACCGAAAGGTATGCTGACACCCTCTCAAAAGTCGGCGCCGGCGAAATTGTAGAAGGCACCATAGTTTCGCTCAACAAGCGCGAAGCCGTAGTAAACATTGGCTACAAAAGCGAAGGCGTTATCAACATCAGCGAGTTTCGCTACAACCCGGAAATCAAAGAAGGCGATAAGGTTGAAGTTTACGTAGAAAATACGGAGGATAAAAAAGGCCAGCTGCTGCTCTCGCACAAGCAAGCCCGAACGCTGCGCTCGTGGGACAGAGTCAACGAAGCGCTGAGCAACGACGAAATCATTAAAGGCTTTATCAAGTGCCGCACCAAAGGCGGAATGATTGTCGATATATTCGGCATTGAAGCTTTCCTGCCCGGCTCGCAAATTGACGTGAAGCCTATCCGCGACTACGATATTTTTGTCGGCAAAAATATGGAGTTCAAAGTCGTAAAAATCAACCCCGAATTTCACAACGTGGTGGTGTCGCACAAGGTGCTCATTGAGGCCGAAATTGAGGCGCAGAAAAAGGAAATCATAGCAAGGCTCGAAAAAGGGCAGGTGCTCGAAGGTACGGTGAAGAACATCACCTCCTACGGCGTGTTCATCGATTTGGGCGGCGTGGACGGACTTATCCACATCACCGACCTGAGCTGGGGACGCGTGGCGCACCCCGACGAAATTGTGACGTTAGACCAAAAGCTCAACGTCGCTATCTTGGACTTCGACGACGCAAAAAAGCGCATCGCCCTCGGCCTAAAGCAGCTCTCGCCCCACCCGTGGGATTCGCTCAACCCCGAGATGAAAATAGGCGACAAGGTTACCGGAAGGGTAGTCGTAATGGCCGACTACGGCGCGTTTGTTGAGATAGCGCCGGGAGTAGAAGGTCTAATCCACGTTTCGGAAATGTCGTGGTCGCAGCACCTGCGTAGCGCTCAAGACTTCCTGAAAGTAAGCGACGAGGTAGAAGCCGTTATCCTGACCCTCGATAAGGGAGAACGCAAAATGTCGCTCGGCATCAAGCAGCTCAAACCCGACCCGTGGGAAAACTTTGAGAAGAAATACCCTGTCGGCTCACACCACAAGTCTAAGGTGCGCAACTTTACCAACTTTGGCGTGTTTGTTGAAATAGAAGAGGGTGTGGACGGCTTAGTGCACATCAGCGACCTTAGCTGGACTAAAAAAATCAAGCACCCCAGCGAGTTCACCCAAATCGGCGCCGAGCTTGAGGTAGTAGTGCTCGAGGTGGATAAGGAAAACCGCCGCCTGAGCCTTGGCCACAAGCAGGTAGAAGAAAATCCATGGGATGTATTTGAAACTATCTTTATCGTTGACAGCATACACGAAGGCACCGTTACCGAAACGATGGAGAAAGGTGCGCTTGTAGCCCTGCCGTACGGCGTTGAAGGCTTTGTAACGCCCAAGCACCTCGTTAAGCAAGACGGTACCTCCGCTAAGATTGACGAAAAGCTGCCGTTCAAGGTAATTGAGTTCAACAAAAACTCCAAGCGCATTATTCTTTCGCACAGCCGCACCCACGAAGATGCCAAGCGCGAGGGTGGCGAGACAACCCGCAAGGAGGAGGCCGAAACCACCCAAAAAGCCATAAAGAAAATAACGGCTTCGCTGGAAAAAACCACCATGGGCGACATTTCCGGTCTGGCTGCCTTGAAAACCGAAATGGAAAGCAACCAAAAGAAGAAAAAGGCATCGAAAGAAACGCCGGAGCCGGAGACAGCAACCAGCCCAGCACCGGAGCCAACTAACGAGCCAGCACCGGAGCCAAAAGTAGAGGAATAGCAAAGTATATTTTTTCTCTATACGGAAATTCCCTGCCTGTACGGGTGCATTTTAAATTGCCGCACTGCCTACGCCTACGGCGTGATGCGGCAATTTGAAATGCACCCGTTGGTGTTAGGCGCAAAAGATAGTCAGCATACTTTGGAGAATACCATCCCTGCCTTTTACCGAAAATAGCGGGCAGGGCAAACGCATCTAATTTTTGATAAGTTTTATTAGGTAGTTGTTGTCCCACCCTGCTTTGAGTCTCTTTCTCTTTACGCCCACCTTATACGATGAAACCGCATATGCTGCCTGAAAGGCAGGATTTGCATAAAGTTTAAGCCGTTGAAACAATGCAAAATAATATTCCCAAAGATTTTCCGGCTCTTGTATGCGAAATGTGTAACGAGTTGCTGCATAATCGTGTTTGGCAGGGCGTACAACCGCTATCTTCAATGCCTCGTCGGGGATATAGCTTTTCCTGCCGTCCAACCGAGGCTCTCCTGCTGTATCCTGTAGAGTCGGGCAAAGAGTCCGTTTTGCGCAATCAGCTCGTTGCCGATGCCCTCTTCCGCGAGGCGACCGTTTTCCAAAACAGCTATTTTGTCCGTACCCAAAACGGTGCGCAGGCGGTGGGCGATAACGACAACCGTACGGCCTTTCACCAGCTCGGAGATGGCTTCCTGAATCAGCGCTTCGTTTTCCGGGTCGAGCGAAGCGGTTGCCTCGTCGAGCAGGACGATGGGTGCGTTCTTCAGCAGGGCGCGGGCAATGGATATGCGCTGGCGCTCGCCGCCGGAAAGCGTAGAGCCGTTTTCGCCGATAAGCGTTTCGTAGCCGCCGGGCATACGGCGGATAAACCCGTCGCAGCGCGCCATTTTTGCCGCCGCATACACTTCGCCGTCCGATGCGCCCTGCCGCCCGATGCGGATGTTGTTCGCCACCGTGTCGTTGAACAGCACCACGTCTTGGAAGACGAAGCTCATGCAGCTCATCAGCCGTTCGGGGTCGATGTCGCGGATGTTTTTGCCGCCGATGCGGATTTCGCCCGACTTTACGTCCCAGAAGCGGGCAATCAGGCGGGTGACGGTGCTCTTGCCGCTGCCGGAAGGCCCAACGAGGGCGGTTACGCTGTTTTGCGGGATGGTCAGGCTCAGGTTTCTTATCACGTCGCTGTCGCGGTAGGCAAAGGTGACGTTTTTCAGCTCAATGTTGAAGTCCGGCAATGAAACCGTTTCATCGCCCGTCATGACAGGCTCGCTGCGGAGCCGCTGCATGCGCCGGGTGGAAACGAGCATGTAGAAAAACTCCGGCAGCATTGTGAGGATGACAATCAGCGGAGAGTAGATTTTCACGCTGATAATCACAAACGTCAAGAACTTGATAACGTCGAAGCCGCCGCCGGTCGGCAAAAGGACACCGGTGAGTACGACAAGCCCGATACCTACCTGCATAATCATCATCGCCAGCGTGATGAAAGCGCCCGTAAGCCCCTCGAACTTAATCGCGTTCCACATCATACTCCGCAAAGCGCTCCGCAGAGATTCGGATTTTTCGCCCGACAGCCCGAAGGCTTTCACCACCTTGATGCCCTCCAGATATTCCTGAATCCGGTCGGATACGTTCAGCTTTGCCTGTACGTGCTTTTCGCCCAGCTTTGCCTGCAACCTGCGGCTGAACAGAATCAACCCGAACGATACGGGCAACGCGACGAACAGGGCGAGCGAGAGCCGCCAATCGTAAACGGCAAGCAGCGCACAGGCAAGCGTAATGGTGATGATGTTGGCAAACAGCCCCGGCGCCACGTGGCTCATGACGTGCTCGACGGACGCGCAGTCGGCCATGATATTCGTCGTCAGCTCCGACAGGTCTTTGCTGTTGAAGAAGCTCATCGGCAGCCGGCGGATACGCTCGGCGACGTCGAGGCGAATTTTTTCCGACTCGCTGTAGGCCGTCACGTAGGTTTTGCGGTACTCGTTGCGGTAGGCGAAAAAGTAAAGCAGGGCGGCAACAATTCCGCAGCCCAGCAACAGCCATAGCTTTGCCGTATCCGGCGGTTCGCCGCTCATCAGGGGGGCGAGCAGGGTGATGATAAGCTGTATCATCACGATAAACGGCAGCAGCAGCGTGAGGTTGGTAATCATCACCGCAACAACCGCCCGCTTGAAATCGCGGCATCCTTCGTCGGACAGACCTAACAATTGTTTAATTTTTTTCATGACAAACCTCCTTTCTTTGCCAGCGTCCAGCTCATGGCGCCGGTGTATTGCTGCCACAGGCGGCTGTAGCGCCCGTTGGCGTGAATCAAATCGCTATGCCGGCCTTCCTCCGACAGGCGTCCGCCGTCAATCACGACAATCCTGTCCGCTGCGCGTACTGTGGACAGGCGGTGCGCGATAATGATTACGGTTTTACTGCGCATCAACTCTTCGAATGCCTGCTGAATTTTCTGCTCGTTTTCCGGGTCGGCAAAAGCCGTTGCCTCGTCGAGCACGAGGATGGGCGCGTTCTTGAGGATTGCCCGCGCAATGACAATGCGCTGCCGTTCGCCGCCGGAAAGGTGTACGTTTTTTGTGCCGACAACCGTATCGTAGCCGTCCGGCAGCTGCATGACAAACTCGTGGCACTGCGCCGCCTTCGCCGCGGCAACGGCATCGTCGCGGCTGGCGTTTCGGTTTCCAATAAGGATATTATCCATGATGCTCTGCTTAAAAAGGAAGACGTCCTGAAACACGAAGCCTACAATACTCATCAGGTAGTCGCTGCTCATGCTGCGCACATCTACGCCGCCGATTTTAACTGCGCCGCCCGTCACGTCGTAAAAGCGCGGTATCAGGTGCGCCAGCGTAGATTTTCCGCTGCCGGAAGGCCCAACCAGCGCCGTCAGCTCGCCCTGCCGCGCCGTGAAGCTGACATCCGAAACGGCAACGGCCTCCCCTTCGCCGTTGTACGTAAAGGTAACGTTTTCGAAGGAAACGGAATATTCGGCTGCCGTCTGCGGATGGGCGGTCTCCGCAAGCGGCGGGACGTCGAGTATTCTGTCCATGCGCTCAACGCCGTCGGCAATCTGCTTGCCGGTCTGCGATACGTACAGTAGCTTGGTGAACGGCGTGGCGAGCGACATGGAAAAGACAAGGTAAAAAACCGCCGCCATCGCAAACGCGGGGTAGTCCGTCACGCCGCCCGACAGCAGGATAATTACCGGAATCAGGAACAGGTAAACATGGTTGATGATCAGCAGGAACAGCGCCATGTGCGTACGGAAAGCCATAGTGTATTCTATTACAAAATTGCCGTAGCTGCGGATAATTTCGTGAAACCTGCGGAAGGAAAAAATCGTTTGGTTAAAGGCTTTCAGCACCGATATGCCGCGCACATATTCTACCGCCGCGTTGTTCATGTCCTCCAGCGAATCCTGATATTTTTTGATAAAAGTTTGCGCCTTTTTGTTGCCGTAAGCCGTCATCTGTATCAGGTAGCTCAGAGCAAGCGGCGCAAAGCTCGCCAGCCCCAGCCGCCAGTCGAGCCAAAACAGCACCGCCAGCGTAACCACCGGCATGGCAAAAGACCCTACAAGGTCGGGAAGCTGGTGCGCAATGAAGCCCTCCAGCTTTTCGATATTTTCGTCCACGATTTTGCGCAGCTTGCCGGTAGCGTTGCCGGTGTGGAAGCCCAGCGGCAGCGAGGCGATGTGCCGCGTAAAATCCAGCTTGAGGCGGTAAAGCGTGGTAAACGCCGCCACGTGCGAGCACATCAGCGCGAAAAAGTTCAGCAGGATTGCCGCCACCGCGCCGCCGCAGGCCAGCCACCCAAGCTGCGCCATGTACGCGCCGCTCAGCGTACTCAAATCCGCAAAGTGCAGCGCCAACTCGCGGATAATGCCGTAAATGGCAACAAACGGCGTAAACGACACCGCGACGCTCAGCGCCGACAGCGCACACGAGGCAACGACGAGCGTTTTCTTCATCGTTGCCAGCTCCCACAGCCGCGCCATGCCTTGCCTGCGGGGGCGCGATTCAGGATGTTTGGGAGGATGTTTGGGAGGATGTTTGGATTCATTCATAAACACATGCAATTTTGATTTGTGTATTCATCAGGATAATGTTTTAAGCTATGAAGCCACAAAGGTATGAACAATAAATATCTCTGTCAATCCTCATTTGTAGGTATTTTTTAGAGAAGAGAAGCTACTGCTATCGGGTTACGCGCTTTTTACCGCAAAATCTTGCAGGCGTTGGCAACTTTTGGGAAAAAGAAAGTAGCATTTTGGAAAAAAGTAGTACTTTTGCCTAAAAGTAAAGAGATATGGCAAAGAGAATATGGCAAAAATGAATAGAGTTTATATTCAATAAAAATTAAAGCTGCATTTGAGCTGAAAACAAAACGTAAGAAGTTGATATGCTATGTTTTAGATGAAATAAATGCAGAGTACGTGAAATACAATAAAAACGTAGGAAAATGTAGAAATAAGGAGGAGTAAGATCATTAGGATATGCTTTTTCAGCAAAATCGACGTAAATATTTGCCAAAAAAACTAATAAAGTATTGCCTATTATAAATTAAAGCCTTATCTTTGCAGGCTAACGGAAAATTATTTTATCACCCTAAAATCATTACTATAAATGGCTGTTTTAGAATCACTTAGAAGTAAAGCAGGAGTGCTTTTAGTTGGCATTATCGGCCTTGCGCTGCTGAGCTTCGTGCTCGGCGACTTGTTTGGAAACGGAAGTAGCGGCGGCTTCTTTTCCGCAGCCAACAACAGCGTAGGGGAAATTAACGGCCGAACAATCTCCTACGAAGAATACCAGCAAACGGTGGATTACTTCACCTCAGTTTACAACGCCATGTACGGGCAAAGCGCTGCGAGCGGGGATGTTACGGACGAAATTCGGGAGCAGGCATGGCAGGCGTTAGTGCGTAGATACTTGTTCGACAAAGAGTATGACAACCTGGGAATAAAGGTTTCAAGCGACGAGCTGTTTGACTTGATACAGGGGCGCAACCCCTCGCCGCTGGTAGTGCGCAACTTCTCTAACCCGCAAACCGGCGAGTTCGACAGAGGATTTGTCCTGCGCTACCTGCAAAACATTGACCAAAACCCCGACGCAAAATTCTACTGGCTGTTTCTGGAAAAAGAAATTATCAACCAGCGCAAGCAAGCCAAGCTGTCGGTGCTGGTGTCGAAGGCAATGTACGTAACCTCTGCCGACGCCAGGAACACATTCGACAACGAGGCAAAGTCGGTGAGCATACAGTACGTGTCAAGCCCGCTGAGCAGCTACCCCGACAGCCTGATAAAGGTTACCTCGCGCGATATAAAAAAATACTACAATGCGCATAAGCAGCAGTACAAGCAAACAGCTTCGCGCGATTTGGAGCTGGTTACCTTTGCCATTACCCCCTCGGAGGAAGACGATAGAGCCGCCGGCAGCTGGATAGAAAATTTGGCGCCGGAGTTCAAAAATGCCACCGATTTGGCACAGTTTACAACCCTGCACTCCGACGTACCCTTCAACGCTGCCTACCACAAAAAAGGCGACTTGCCCGAGCTGTTTGACAGCTTTGCGTTCTCGGCAGACAAAAGCGATATGCTTGGCCCCGTGCTGGACGGCAGCGCCTACAAGATGGCGCGGATTGTTGAGGTGCGAATGCTGCCCGATTCGGTAAAGGCGCGCCACATCCTGCTCGACCCCTCCAGAGGTATGGATGCTGCACGTAAAACCGCCGATAGCATACGTACCGCGCTAAGAGCGGGAGCAGACTTTGCCGAGCTGGCCGCAAAGTACTCAATTGACCAGGCTGCAAACGAAAAAGGTGGCGACCTTGGCTGGTTTTCGCAGAGCGCCATGGTTAAGCCGTTTGGCGACTCCTGCTTTTTTGCTTCAAAGGGGCACGTGCTGGTGGTAGAAACGCAGTTTGGCGTGCACGTAGTGGAGGTTACCGACAAGGGCATTGCCGAAAAGAAAGTACAGCTGGCGGTGGTAGAGCGCGCGGTGGAGCCAAGCCGCACCACGAGAGAGCGCATTTTTAGCAGCGCAAACGAGCTGGCAACCCAATCCCCCGACCGCGCGGCGTTTACCGCCAAAAGCGACGAAAAAGGATATACAAGAAGGCCGGCGCTGCGCGTTACCATCAACGACAAATCCGTAGGCAGCCTGCAGGAGGCGCGCGAGCTGGTGCGCTGGGCGTACAACAGCAAGGAGGGCGCCATATCGCCCATATTTGAGATTGACAACAACTTTGTGGTAGCGCTCTTATCGACAGTTCGCGAGGATGGCTACGCTCCGGTAAAGCAGGTAGCTTCCGAAATTTCGGTGGAGCTGGTGCGCGAGAAAAAAGCTGCTGCAATAGCCGAAACAATGAAGAACGCTACCGACTTGAACAGCCTTGCAGAAAGCCTGAGCCTGAGCGTACAGACGCTGGATAACGTCAACTTCTCGAGCTTTTACCTGCCGGGTGTTGGCGTAGAGCCAAAGCTGGCGGCGGTGGCTTCGGCCTCAAAGGAAAATCAAGTATCGGCACCGGTAGAAGGGCTTTCGGGCGTGTACGTATTTACGGTAACATCCGTCAAAGCTGCCGACAACGACGACAACCGGCTGGCGCAGGAAAAATCGCGCCTGCAAGCCTCTGTACCCATGCGAATAAGCTACGAGCTGTTTGAAACGCTGCACGTAGAAGCCAACATAAAAGACCTGCGCGGAAAGATATACTAACGCTATATTATGCCCGAATCTCAAAACACAGAAGGGTGTATTTCAAATTGTCGTATCACGCCGCAGGCGTAGTGTCGTGTCGTTCATCAAATGTCGGATAAATTTGGGTGTTAAACCTGAAAGGTTGAATATGAATAACCCCCAATGAAG
>JAISGH010000077.1 GCA_031263185.1 Prevotellaceae bacterium
TATCATTTTCACCGGTATGCGGAGGAGCTGTTCATGATAATCTCAGGCTCCGCCACGTTGAGGACTCCCGCCGGGCTGGAAACGGTCAATTCTGGTGATTTGATATTTTTCGAAATGGGCGAAACAGGCGCTCATCAGCTGTACAATCACACGGAAGAGCCTTGCGTTTATCTGGATGTAAGAACGTTTACCGGATTTGATGTATGCGAATATCCGGATTCGAACAAAATAAATCTCCTGCCAATGGATGAGATTTTCAGAAAGGACTCGCAGGTAAGCTACTTCGACGGCGAGGAAAATGTTCGGGATAAATGGAAAGAAATTGAGGATAAAATGAAGTGAATGGCTGTATTTTTTTCCCAATTGGTGCGGAGCCTCCGCACCAATTGAGTGGGACGCATTACGCAGGGCTGTTATAAAATTACAATTAGCTACATTACAATGGCAAACTTTATCGAACATATACGCATTACCAACTTCAAGTCCATGCGCGACTTGGAGATGGATGGGTGCAGGCGTATCAACTTGCTCATTGGCTACCCAAATGTGGGAAAATCAAACCTGCTGGAGGCGCTCAGCTTGTTTTCGGTACCGTTTTTGAGAGAAAAGGAAAGCCTTAATCGTTTTATTCGGGGTGAGAATCAGCGCGAAATGTTTCACAACGCCTTGCATACCGAATGTTCCGTGAAAATCAACATGGTAGAAAAGGCTTTGCTCACCTTGAAGAACCTCACCTTGAACTTGAATGTCCAGACCGATAAATATGATGCTGAGTTTGCGTTTGACGAAAAATTGCGCAGGATTTCTATCCCGAATGATTTTGATGTAAATATAAAGCGATACATATTTGCGTCCGACAAACCCTACAGAGGCGTTAGCAGCAAGGAACTGCTCCCGCCATACGGAGAAAATATTTCGGAAGTTTTGGCTAACGATATAAAAGGCGAGGGTGGTGCTACACCCTTGTCAAGTGTAATCCGGTGGATGGATGATGAGTTTGCAAAAATTGGGTTGGAGTACATTTTGGATATGTCGGCGCACTGCATACGGGTGCAGCGCAGGCTCGACGGTGTAAAAGTCTTTCAGCAGCCTTACGCCTCCATTGCAGATACGCTACAGCGGATTATTTTCTACAAAACAGCTATTGCCTCAAACGAAAATTCGGTTTTGCTGTTCGAGGAGCCGGAGGCGCATGCATTTCCGCCCTACATAAAAACAATCACGCAGGATATTATAAACAGCACAAGCAACCAGTTTTTCATTGCCACCCACAGCCCAATTATCCTCAACGATTTTATTGAGTATGCCGATGTCCGGAAGGAAGTTGCCATATATTTGCTCAGCCTTCAGGACGGCCAAACCGCTGTCAAGCGGCTATCCAACAGTGAAGTAGATGAAGTGTACAACTACGGTGAGGATTTGTTTTTTAACATCGAAAAATTTTTGTGAGATGGATGCCAATATTATACCGGATACGCGCCTCAGATAAGTTTACTATAACGAAAAAAAGAACAACATGAACATCAACGAGATTAAAAAAAATTACCCAGACGAGTGGATTTTGTTGGGCAATCCGGTAAGGGCCGAAAGCGGATTGGAGATTCTTTCCGGCATCCCTTTGTACCATAGCCCCGACAAGCGAAAAGTATGCTACTTGGGCAAACCGTTGATTGCAGGCTATGAGAGAACGGCCTTGTTTTTCAATAGAATAACCCCTCGCAAAAACAACCGAATATTACTTGGCACCATGTCAACCCACAAATGTTGATGCTGCACAAATTCCATCGGATGAAACTCTGATAATAAACTAACAAACGAAAAATAAACAACATGAACTTTTACACAGACAACAAAGACCTGAAGTTCCACATGCAGCACCCGCTGATGCGCAAGATTGTGGAGCTCAAAGAAAAAGGATTTGCCGACAGCGGCAAGTACGACTACGCGCCGTTAGACGCTGACGACGCGCTGGATACCTACGACAAAACTTTGGAGATTGTGGGCGATATTTGCGGCAACGTTATTGCCGCCAACGCCGAGAGCGTTGACCACGAGGGGCCGCAGGTTATCGACGGGCGCGTGAAGTACGCCGCCGGAACGCAAATCAACCACGACGTGCTGACGCAGGCCGGCGTGTACGGCATGGCGCTGCCGCGCGAGTACGGCGGGTTGAACTTCAGCATGGTGCCCTACGTGATGGCCGCCGAGATTGTTTCGCGCGCCGACGCCGGCTTTGGCAACATCTGGGGGTTGCAGGATTGCGCCGAAACTATTTACGAGTTTGCCTCAAAGGAAATAAAGGACGAATTTTTGCCGCGCATTAACAAGGGCGAAACTTGCTCCATGGACTTGACCGAGCCGGACGCCGGCAGCGACTTGCAGGCGGTGATGCTCAAGGCCACATGGGACGAAAAATCGCAGCGCTGGCTGCTCAACGGCGTTAAGCGCTTCATCACCAACGGCGACGCCGATATTAAGTTGGTGCTGGCGCGCAGCGAGGAGGGAACTACCGACGGACGCGGGCTGTCGTACTTTGTTTACGACAAAAAGGATGGCGGTGTGCGCGTACGCCGCATCGAAAACAAGCTGGGCATAAAAGGCTCGCCTACCTGCGAGCTGGTGTTCACCAACGCCCCGTCGAGGCTGGTGGGCGACAGAAGGCTTGGGCTTATCCGCTACGTGATGTCGCTCATGAACGGAGCTCGCCTTGGCGTAGGGGCGCAGAGCGTTGGTATATGCGAAATGGCGTACCGCGAGGCGCTGAAGTACGCCAACGAGCGCGTACAGTTTGGCAAGGCCATCATCCGCTTTCCGGCGGTGCTGGAAATGCTCACCGTGATGAAGGCCAAGCTGCAAGCCGCGCGTACGTTGCTTTACGAAACATCGCGCTTTGTTGACATTTACAAGGCGTACAGCCTCCTCTCCGAAGACCGAAAGCTAACGCCCGAAGAGCGCAGCGAGCAAAAGGAGAACCAGAAGCTGGCGGATTTCTACACGCCGCTCACCAAGCTCTTTGCCAGCGAGTACAGCAACCAGCTTACCTACGACTCCATCCAAATTCACGGCGGCAGCGGCTTCATGAAGGATTACCCCATTGAGCGCGCCTACCGCGATGCCCGTATTACCACCATTTACGAGGGAACCTCACAGCTGCAGGTGGTAGCGGCCATACGCGGCGTATCTACGGGCGCTGCGCTTGCCCAGATGCGCCGGTACGCGGCAGCGCCGGTAAAGCCGGAGCACGAATATCTGCGCCAAATGCTGGAGGAGATGACGGCTTCCTACGCCGCCGCGCTGGAGCAGGTTACGGCAACCGCCGAACCCGAGTACACCGATTTCCACGCCCGCAGGCTGGTCGAGATGGCAGGGCATATCATCATGGGCTACCTGCTCCTGCTCGACGCGCAGCGCAGCGACGAGTACAGCCGCTCTGCCGAGGTTTTCATCAAGAGGGCAAAATCGTGGAACGCCGAGCGGGCATCGTACATAGCCGATTTCAAAAAGGAAGATTTGGCAGCATACAAGGCTGTGCTGGAGGATAAGCCGGCGGCAGAGTAACTTGATGACATTGACCCTGACGGGACGGCGTAAGCGCTCATAAATTCGCTCAAAAATCGCTATCCGTCGTTCCGTCCGGCTACTTTTGCTCCAAAAACTCAATAAAGGTGTCCGGATTTGAAATATACCCTGCCAGCTTCCCCTGCTGTACGCCGTTGCCGTCGAGTATTACAAAGTATGGCTGAGAGTTCACCCTGTAGGCGGTTATCTGGTAATCCCGATTTTTGTGGCCAATGGTTTTTTTCACCTTCCCGTCGAACGCCGAGGTGTACCACTCGCTTGGGTCAAGCGGCGTTTTGTCGTCGGTGTAGAGCGCGGCAATGACGAATTTTTCCCTGAGCAGGGTTTGCACTCTGCTGTCGGCAAACACCTCTCCCTCCATCTTCTTGCAGTTGGTGCAGGAGTGCCCCTTGAAGTCCACCAGCAGCAATTTTCCCTGCCCTTTTGCGCAGCTGAGCGCCTCGTCCACGTCAAAAAATGCGGGGAGGTTGGCCGGACCGTGCAGGTTCAGGTTGCTGTACTTTGGCGTAACGCTGCACAGCTCCGGCGCTGGCAGCAGGCTTTCCGGCGCTGCGGTAGCCTTACCTGCTCCGGCGGGCAGCGCCGCTGCTACGCTTTGCGCAGGCAAGAATCCCGAAAGCGACCGAAGCGGGTTGCCCAGCAGCCCCGTGAAAAGGTACAGCGACAGGAAGAACGAGATTACGGCAAGCGCAAAGCGCGGTACGCTGACGTGGCGCGTTGCCTTGCCGCTGCCGTCGTCGTCGTGCGCAAAGCGCAGCCACCCCAGAAAGTATGCGCCTTGCAGCGCCAGCAGCGCCACCCAGAGGCAGATGAAAGCTTCGCGCGAAATGAAGTCGAAGCCCAGCGCGTGGTCGGCAACGGACAAAAACTTTATGCTGAACAGCGTAAGAATAAATGCAAACACCACCTTCACGGTGTTGAGCCATCCGCCGGACTTGGGGAGCTTTTTCAGCGCCGACGGAAACAGCGCAAGCACGGTGAAGGGCAGCGCAAAGGCCAGCCCGAAGCCAAACATCCCGACAATCGGCTTGATTACCGCCCCCGAAGCAGCCGACACCAGCAGCGCACCTACAAACGGCCCCGTGCACGAAAACGAAATGACGGTGAGCGCAAGCGCAACAAAAAATGCGGAAAAGTAGCCACCCTTGTCGGCCTGCCGGTCTATGCGGTTGGACAGCCCCGACGGCAAGGAAATATCAACTGCCCCAAAGAACGAGGCGGCAAAAAGAATAAACAGGACAAAGAAAATAAGGTTAGACAGCCAATGCTCGCTGACGACGTTTGCCATGTCGGCAGTCTTGGTAGCGGCAACAATGGTGCCCACAGCGGTGTATATAAAAATAATAGAAGCGCCAAATACGGCGGCCTTGCGTATGCCCCTGCTGCGGCTATTGCCGCGCATAAAGAATGAAATGGTCATGGGCAGCATGGGAAAAACGCACGGCGTGAGCACACCTGCAAAGCCCGCCAGCAGGGCAAGCAAAAAGAAACCGGTGAGCGGCTCCTGCTCGCCGCCGCTGCTGCTGCTGCTGCTGTCGCTATCGTCGTTGCCAAAGTCCTGCCCATTGGGGGCAGCGGAAGGTGCAGAGACCTGACCGGGCACCGGCTTCGAGCCAAGCTCCAAAGCCTGCACGGGTGCAACCTGCACGGAAAAATCGTCGTCGAGCAGCACGCACTCCATGTTGTTGCAGCATTGATATTCGACGCTTCCCGATATGGCTACGGGAGCGCCTGATGCTGCCTCGCTCAGCGCAACGCGCTGCGAGAGCCTCACCTCGCCCGTGAAATACTTGACCGTCATGCCAAACATCTCGTCGTACTTTTCTTTGGGAGAAGTAAGCTCAACGAGCTCGCCGACCGGCTTGTAGCTGTCGCTTGCGGAGAGCGTTAGGGAGATGGGCATGGGGCCATCTTCGGGTACGTTTACGGAGTAAACCATCCACGATTTTTCGATAGCTGCGGAGAGCAGCAGCTCGGCTTCGCTTGCCGATATTCTGCGTACGCTCGCGCTCCACTTAGCCGGCTTTTGAACTCCCTCTGCATGTAGTGCGGCGCTTGCGAACATGCCGAGCAAAAGAGCAAGCGCTCCTGCCTTGAGGGAGAGCCTGCGAAAACGAATATTGCTGATTTTTTTGCTGATTTTTTTGCTGATTTTTTTTGTCATAATGAATGTTTTGTTTTTTTTGTTTTGATGCTACAGAGTAATTTACAGCTGTGTTTTTGTCATAATGCAAGAAAGGCGAAAGCTTTGACGGCTCAATGTTCATAACTATTTGCCTTCGCTATTGTTTTTTTAAATACTTCGCGTATATTTGCTACGCCAAAAAAAGCGGACTGATTTTTTTTGCTGCAAAGTTACATTTTTGTTGTATATCTAACTTTATATCTTCAATAAATAATGCAAAATTCCGTATATGGTATCATTATGGCAGGCGGCGTTGGAAGCCGCTTCTGGCCGCTTAGCCGCAACGCTAAGCCCAAGCAGTTCCTGGATATTCTGGGCACAGGCCGCACCTTTGTTCAGCAAACATTCGACAGGCTTACCAAAATTATTCCGCCCGAAAACATTGTGGTGGTTACGAGCGCCAGCTACAAAGAGCTGGTAGAGGAGCAGCTTCCGCAGGTTTTGCAGAGCAACATCCTGCTTGAGCCGCTGCGGCGCAACACCGCGCCCTGCATAGCCTACGCTACGTACAAGCTGCTGACAAAAATGAGCGACGCAACGGTTGTGGTTGCCCCGTCCGACCACCTGATTATGAACGAAGCCGAATTTATTTGCGTCATAGAGCAAGCCATACGCGAGGCCGAAGCCGACAAAAACCTGATTACTATCGGCATAAGGCCAAGTCGCCCCGAAACAGGCTACGGCTACATTCAGGTGACGGAAAGCGCCGGAAAGCACAAAAGCAAGGAAGCGTGCCGCGTAAAAACGTTTATCGAAAAGCCAAGCGCTGATATGGCAGAAGTACTTGTAAAGAGCGGCGAGTTTGTTTGGAATTCAGGTATTTTTGTTTGGACGCTGCAAGCCATTCGTGCCGCTTTTCTGGCGCACCTGCCTGACCTCAGCAAGCTGTTTGAGGCGGGCAGCAGCGCCTACTACGCTGCCGACGAAGCGCAATTTATTTCCAACGCTTACAACGAGTGCAAGGCTATCTCAATAGACTACGGGGTGATGGAAAAAGCAGAAAACGTGTACGTTATTTGCGCCGATTTTGGCTGGTCGGACTTGGGTACGTGGACTTCGCTCTACCTCCAGCTGGAGAAAGATGCCAACGGCAACGCGCTGCCGCCCGGCAGCGCACAGCAACCGGACAACGTAGCGCCGGACAACGTGAAGAATTGCCTTGTGTATGCGCCTGCCGAAAAGCTGGTGGTGCTGCAGGAGCTGGACGGCTACTTAGTGGTAGATACCAGCGATGTGCTGATGGTCTGCAAGCGCGGCAGCGACAATGAGCTCAAGCAGCTTATAAACAATACGCTGATTGGCAAGGGTGTGTCGAAAGCGTAGGGCGAATAATGCTTCCCATGTCCTTATTTACTCACTCGTTTTTTTTATTTTTAAGGTGTTCGTGAGTTCGCTACGCTCGGTTTTACCTAATTTTTCTACCAAAACAACCTCAGTAGCAAAGAGAGTAGCGATGTAACAGCGGAAATAACCTTATTCCGCAGGTTTTTGGAAATCTGTGGATAAAGCGTACTTTCGCTGCTCAAAATTTGAAACGTTGCCCGACTTGCAGGTTTTGAATGATTTAAGCTTAACAAGAAGCGGAAAATTCAGCTATGCAGCCTTGATTTTGCAACGGTGAGGGACGCTTGCGCCGTCCCGTTAGGAACGAAATGTTGGTAGAAAACCCGATTATCCCTCACCTCACCCCTCCTCCGTTCCTACGGGTAGGTTGTGCAAAGCTGCGTAATTTTTTCTGCTAAATTTTGCTGAAAAAATCAACCTATTTTTGTTATCTTTGCAGGAAAAATATACATTTCAAATGAAAGGAATAATTCTTGCAGGCGGCAGCGCAACGCGCCTTCACCCGCTATCGAAGGCCATCTCGAAGCAAATCATGCCGGTATACGATAAGCCTATGGTTTACTACCCGCTGTCCACGCTTATGCTGGCAAATATCCGCGAAGTGCTTGTTATTTCTACTCCTCGCGACCTGCCCGTATTCAGGGAGCTGCTTGGAACAGGCGAAGAACTGGGGATGAAGTTCGATTACGCGGTGCAGGAAAAACCCAACGGCCTTGCGCAAGCTTTTGTGCTGGGAGAGCAATTTACAGGCAGCGATAAGGTTGCGCTCGTACTTGGAGATAACCTGTTTTACGGGCAAGGCTTCAGCGGCATGCTCAGGCGCGCGGCGGCTGTCGAAAAAGGCGCCTGCATTTTTGGCTACGCCGTAAAAGACCCGCGCGCCTACGGCGTGGTAGAGTTTGCGCCCGACGGCAGGGTGCTGTCGCTGGAGGAAAAGCCGCAGCAGCCAAAATCGGAGTATGCCGTCCCCGGCCTGTACTTTTACGACAATACGGTGGTGCAGCGCGCAAAGAATTTGCAGCCTTCGGCGCGGGGCGAGTACGAGATTACAGACCTCAACAAGGCATACCTGAAAGAAGGAATGTTGACGGTGGAGGTTTTTGGCAGAGGATTTGCATGGCTTGATACCGGCAGCTGCGGCAGCCTTTTGGAGGCCTCAAACTTTGTAGCAACAGTGCAAAAACGGCAGGGTTTTTACATTTCGTGCATCGAAGAGATCGCATGGCGCAACGGCTGGATAAGCAGCGAGCATCTCAAAATGTTAGGCGCTAAGCTGGATAAAACCGAATACGGCAAATACCTGCTGGATTTGGTAAGGTAGCGGCTAAAAATCTTTGTACAGCAGGTATTTTTCTCGCTGCTGCCTGAATTTTTTCAAATCCTGCTGCCATGACGCTCTGATTTGCGCTGCGCTCATCCCTTGCTCCACCTGCTTTTGCAGCTTGCTGTTTCCGGCTAAATTTGAGAAAAGAGAGGTGAAAAATTTTTCTTTTTTGGAAAAGTAGCGATACGCCTCAAGCAGGTACTCCAAGTTTAGCTGATGCTGATTGAGCAGGGAGTCGATGGCGATTTCCCTTAAATCTACGCCGCGGCATGTTCTTTTTTCGTAAGGTGGATTTTTTGATACGCCTTTTATGCTGCGCGGCTTGAACAAAAATTGCTTTTCGCTCCATTCGGGGTGCCCAAAAACTTGAAACGGGAAGTCGGTGCCTCGTCCCACGCTTATAATCGTTCCCTCAAACAGGCAAAGCGACGGGTACAGGTAAACCGAGCGCATGTTGGGCAGGTTAGGCGACGGCTTTACCGGCAGCGGATACGCTACGGCGTGGCTGTAGCGCTCACATGCTATCACCGTGAGGCTGCACTGCGCACCGTTTTTTAGCCAAGCTTCGCCGTTTATCATCAGCGCCAGCTCGCCCAGCGTCATTCCATGCACAACGGGTATGGGGTGCATACCGATAAACGAGCGGTACTTTGGCTCCAGCACAGGCCCGTCAACGTAGCGGCCGTTGGGATTTGGCCTGTCCAGAACAATGAGCGGAACGCCGGCTTCGGCGCACGCCTCCATTACGTAGTGCAGCGTTGACAGGTAGGTGTAAAAGCGTACGCCAACGTCCTGCATGTCGAAAATCATGAGCTGTACGCCCTTTAGCTGCTCGCGCGACGGTTTTTTTGACGCGCCGTAGATGGAGGTTACCTCTACGCCGCTTTTTTTGTCCACATACCCGGCTACATTTTCGCCTGCCTCTATCGCTCCTCGAAATCCATGCTCAGGAGCGTACACGCGAAGCACGTTCACCCCCTGTGCGCGCAGCGTATCCAGCAGGTGCGTTCCGTTGACCAGCGAGGTATGGTTGGCCACCAGACCAACCTTTTTGTTGTGCGTAAGGGGAATATACTCCGCCATGCGCTCCGCACCTACCTTGACGGCTGTAAGTGCACTCGCCGACGCTGTAAGCAGAGAGGCAAAAAGTAGAAAAGTTAATCTGCACATTGGTTCAAGAAATTTACCAGCCGCCGGACAGCTTCTCCGCGGTGGCTAATCCTGTTTTTTTCGTTCAAATCCATTTCGGCAAAGGTAATATCGTAACCCGACGGGCGAAAAACGGGGTCGTAGCCAAATCCTTTGCAGCCCGCCTTTTTGCGCATAATTTCGCCCTTTACTTCACCCTCAAAGAGGTACTCCTTGCCGTCCAAAATAAGGGCAATAACCGTGCGAAAACGGGCATTGCGGTTGCTTATACCCTCCATCTCGCGCAGCAGCTTCTCCATGTTGTCCTGCATATCTTTTGCTTGCCCTGCGTATCTGGCCGAATAAACGCCGGGCGCTCCGTTGAGCGCCTCAACTTCCAGCCCAGTATCGTCGGCAAAGCAATTTTCGTGCAGACGTTCATGAATGTAGCGCGACTTTTGCAGCGCATTACCCTCAAGAGTAGGTTGCTCCTCCGGAATATCCTCTGTGATACCCCGCTGTTTTAGAGAAGAAAGCACAATGTTTTTGCTCAACATTGTGCTTACCTCCTCTAACTTATGAAGATTGTTCGTTGCAAAAATCAGGTTCATATTCAGCGTATAGTCTCAACGTACAGTCGGCTACTGTGCAGGTGCAGCCGGAGCTTTCACTTCGCCTTTGATGTAAAGCACCACGCTTGGGTTGTTTTTTGCGTTGGAGCTTACGGTTATTGGCTTGTTAATGCCGCCTTGCCTTGAGGTGTCGTACTTTACCGTTATAGCGCCTTTTTCGCCCGGAGCAATTGGCTCTTTTGAATAGCTGGGCACAGTGCAGCCGCATGTCGAGGTGGCGTTAGTAATCAACAGCGGCGCAGTTCCGGTATTCGAAAACTGGAACTCGTAGGTGCCATTCCCTTTGTACTCAAGTGCGCCAAAATCGTGCACTGTTTCTTCAAAATAAATTTCGGCATGAGGCGCCTCACCCGGAACTTCTGTTTGCTGCGCAAAGCCTGCAAAGGCGAGCGACGTAACCAGCATTGCTGATAAAGAAAATTTTTTCATCTTGTTTTTGTTTAAAATTTGGTTGTTAATAATGATTGTTGATAATTAATAATTGACAATTAATAATTAATAATTAATAACTGACAATCAGTAGTTAATAGTTGAGCAATTATTAATTGTTAATTATTAATTGTTAATTGCTTGTACAGTATTCTTTCCAGTTCGTCGATATAAACGTCCTTGTAGCGCACTTTTTTCTCCTCGTCCAGGACGTAAAGCTGCGGAATGGCATGCAGGCTGTATTTTTCGTAAATAGCTGCCGTACCTTCGGCGTCCCATACGTTTATCCAGTCGGTGTAGCCATTTTCCTCCACGTACTTTTTCCATGCAGCGGTATCCTTGTCGGGATATACCGCAAAAACCTCAAGACCTTTATCCCTGTGCTTTTCGTACAGCTCATGCAGCGTTGGCGTGGTTGCGCGGCAGGTGCCGCAGCCCGGGTTGAAAAAGTACAGGAGCGTAACCGGCGCTTTGAGAGCGTGTAGCGAGCGGTGCTCGCCGTCGGCTGTTTGCAGCATAAGGTCGGTGGCTACGGCGCCAATGGGGTTGAGCGTATATCCCCTTATATTCTGCTTCAGCTTAACCTGCTCTTTGTCTGTAAGCCAGTCCACCTTTGCCGGGTCGGACATCATGTCGCACAAGTGCATGCCTACAATGTGGTGCCCCTCTATCGGCGAATCGGTGTAGCGGTCGTAGAGCCACGTGAGCACGTAGCGGTAAACAGGCTTACTTTGCCCGGCTTTGTCGAGCAATCGGTTTATGCAGGTGTTGATGTCTTCGACAGGCTCATGGCGCATCATTTGCTGAAAAAATATCATCATGCGATTTTCCAGCATCGGCGCGTTGACAATGCGCTCGTCGGCAAGGTCGAAGTTGTCAAAAAAGTGCACCTTGGCAAACTCCAAAAGCTGCCGCCGGCGTATGGAGTCAACATTCGGTACATTTTGCGGTAGCGGCGCTTCCGGCATTTCCGGCTCTTGCGTACACTTTATCAGCGTTGCCATCATCGTACCCTTGTTCGCAGCGAGCAAAGCGTCCACCTGCTGCTTTTGCATATTCATCAGCGCCTCGTACTGCCCCTGAATGAGGTAAACAGAGTCGGGGTCGCCTTGAAAATTCCGGTAGCGCGCTTGCAGCTCCTGAATTTTTTGCCCCGTACGGCGCCGGACGTCCATATATTTTTTAAAACCTTCGTTTTCTGCCGACCGTGAGTACTTCAACGATTTCTCGATGTTGAGCGTATTTGCAGCAATTTCCAAATCGAACTTGCTATCTCCCGAAACAATAAACTCTACCTGCTGCTGCGCCTCCTCTCCGCTGTCGCCATCTTTCACGTTGAAGCGGATAGCGTATAGCCCACCCGGCAGCGTTTCCTTTGTATTGGCAAAAGTTACCGTACCCTTTGCGCTGAAAATGGAAGAATCTATACTTGTAAGGCTCATTCCGGCGTAGCGGGCAAGGTATACTTTTACCATCTCGGCTCCCGTAACCGTTGCCTCTATCCGGTATGCAGCTTGAGCCGGAGCAACAAGCAACATGCCAAAAATCGCTGTAAAAATTCTAATCCACTTGCCCATTCCTTTCGCCCATTCCTTTCGTTCTCTTGCTCTTTCATTAATTTATCGGCGGCAAATTTAGGCATAAAAGAAGAACTATTGTCTTTTTGTTTAGGTTTTTTAACTTTTCCAGGTAGCTGCCGGTCGGCTGGAAACCTCATTTTTACCTCATTTTTCTAACAAAACAACCTCAGCAGCAAATAGTTACATAATATATCCAAACTTCATTACTTTATTTTTTCGTGGCCACTTCATCGTTTTAGCGAGGTAATGAGGTTGTTATGTTTATTAACTCATTGTTACTGAGGTTATTTTGTTGGAAAAATGAGGTTGGAAATGAGGTTTGCGAGCTCATTTTTTTTGGCATACCACTAACTTATTCCCCGCGAATATACGCAAACTATTCCGCTCTTCGCACCCGCTCGCGGCAAAACTTCCCCCGCTCGCTTACTTTGAACTGCAAGCCAAGCGGAAGCCAAGACTGCGGCTGCTAAAGCCGCCGGGCAAAGCGATGCGAACAGCCACATTAAACGCCTGTGACGTAGCGGTTCGGCTGTCGCTGATTAATGTCCTTCAGGAGGTCAAGTCCTGTTGGCGTGAGCAGGTTTGCGTAGGGGTTCAAAAAAGAAGCCCCATCGTACACAAACTCAAATTTAACTTCTTCAAACGCCTCTTTGTCGCGCTCAAAACTTTTACGCATATCCTCATAGCAAGCGTAGAAGTCGGCAATTGCCTCCTCAACCGTCTTACCATCGCCGATTACGCCATAGTTCAACTGCTTCTCGTTCAGGTCAAGATATACCCCGAACGTATCGTCATCGCCGCGTTCAATAGTTGCCTTTACTGTTCTCCGGTACTTTTTTGTGGTATTTTGCATGATATTTATCGGTGTAAGGAGGGGTTAGAGTTTAACCCCCGATAAATTACTGATACTTTTTAGCGTTCCCCTCTTTACTTCTTCGCTCTTGTGGTAATTCATAGGGAACTTTTTGTTAGTCACAGGGCTAAACCAAATAGGGTGCGATCCCCCATTTTCGTGTAGATAACACCCATAGGCTTTTAACTTTTTCTCTGCTTCTGCATATTTCACTTTTTTGTGCTTTTGTCGTTGCAATTATCGGCGTAAAAGAAAAAAAATAAAAGTAAATAATTATTTACCTTTATGCAAGAAAAATGGCAAGAATTTGTTAAATATACTGTTCGCCAGCAAAAAAATTCGGGTACTTCCGGTAAAAAAAAGGAAGTATACCGTGCGCGGCATAATTTTATACAGCCCAAAAAAGTCCCATCAAAGCAGCTCAAAGGCAGCCTCCAGCTGCTTGTAGAAACCTTTGCCAAACTTGCGAATGACAGGCTCTTTGAGAAACCGAAAAACCGGAATGTTGTTTTTTTCACCAAAGCTGCGCGCGCTCCGGCATATATCCTGACAGTCGTAGCTGAGCGCCAAATTATCGCCTATCCGCCTGACGCGAATGGGGTAGAGGTGGCACGAAATTGGCTTGCGGTAGGTGGTTTTGCGCTCCAAAAAAGCTCTTTCGATGGCGCACAGGCACGTTCCGCTTTCGGAGAAGTAGGAGTAGGCGCACTCTTCGCTGCGGCCTACCAGCGGCGTAACCAACTCGCCGTCGTCGTCGCGCACTGCCACGCCCTGTCTGGCTATGGCTTTTTTGCCTTTTGGGGTGAGGTAGGCGTGGAATTTTGGCAATTCCTGCAGCAGTATTTTTTCTTCGCTCTTCTCCAGCGGAGCGCCGCTGTCGCCATACACGCAGCATACGCCGGCGCAAGCGTTCAGGTCGCAGCAAAAGCAGCGGGTAAGCAGGTCTGCGGACACTATTTTATCGTCTATTTGTAGCATTTTAAAGAGAACAAGAGAACAAGAGAACAAGAGGACAAGAGAACAAGAGAACAAGAGAACAAGAGAACAAGAGAACAAGAGAACAGCAGCTTATTTTTCGTGCCTTAATCAAAAAACTTCCATGATACGCCAAACTTGAATACGCGCTGGTTGCGCGGGTAGTGCACCGCCGAGAAGTAGCTAGTGTTTCCTTCTATCAAGTCCTGTATGGCGTGCTCCCACTTTATGAACGGCGTAGCCCGCTTCCACCGGAACGCAACAAAGGCGTCGGCCCACAGGTAGCCTCCAAGCGGCACATTCGAGGTGTGAAACATGCCCACCGAGGGGTTGTACTCGTAGCCGTTGAAGCGGGTGCAGTACTGCCAATCGACGCCCAGCTGCGCCCGCAGCACATTTTTTACCAAATCGCGCTCGTAGTAGTAGGTAGCGCTCACGGCAAACAGCGGTACGGATACAACGCTTTCGTTGGAGGATACCTGCATCAGCATCCGGTGGTGAATGTTTATGCCCTTAAAGTCCAGCTTTTGGTTCAGCGTAACCGCCGAAATGCTTAGCGCGTCGGAGTACTGCTGAGGTACTGCGCCGCTGCCGAAGTAGATAAGGTTGTTCTGTATGCTTTGGCTTACGCCCGCTTCGCAGCGAAGCGAGGGTATGAGCAGCGTTGCCTCCACGCGCAGCTCCTGATTTTGGTCGAAGCTGTTGCTCCAGCTGTAGTGGTTGGTGAAGTAGCTGCCTATAAAAACGTCCTGCGCGTGTCCGGCCAGCAGCGCGCCCAGCTTCAGGTGCAGGCCATCCTTGACGGGGTAAATCGAGAGCGTCATATCGCCCTTCAGCTCAAAGGCTCCGCTTTGGTAGCCGGCGATGTTGGTTTGGGCGTAGGCGTTCCACCTGAAGTACTTTTTGTACCACGCCGACATTGAGGCGTAGGCGTAAAGCGTACTCAAATTCTCGCTTGACGTTCCGGCAAAGTACATTGCGGGGTAAAACATAAACGTTTGCAAGCTCTTATAGCCTACTCCTGCCGATAGCGACTCAAAAATGTAGGCGCGCAGCGGCCGGAGCTGCGCAAACAGCCGGTTGTTGAAGCTGCTCATCCCCAGCGAATCGCGCGTTGCGCTGCCCATGTAGCGGTTGCTGTAGTACGCTTCGTCGTTGTCGGTGTAGATTTTGCTGAACGTGGAGTGCTCCAGCGAGTGCCCTATGCGCCCTATCAGGATGTTGCTTATCACGCTATCGTTGCCGATGTATATCATGGGAATGTCAACGGAGTGCGTGAGGAAAAAGGTGTGGTTGCGCAAATGATTTTTTCCCGTTTGCAGGTTTACCAAGTGAAACTGGGTGTCGATGATTGTATCGGTAATCATTTTGTCGTCGGTAATGCCGCCGCTTTCCGCCGCTTCTACTTCGTTGAAAATGTAGCCCAAGTTGGCCTTGTAGTACTTGCCCAGGTACGATGCGCCGAAGCTGGCCGACCGGTTATCAATGCGCTGGCGAGGGTATATCCCTTTTGTACCCATTCCGTTGTACATTATCTCGAAGTTCAGGTTGTGGGTAATGCTCTGCGCGTGCAGCACGCGCAGCTGGTCTTCCATTTGCGATTTTGAGCCTGCCCAATCGTAGTAGAGCATGGTGTAGGGCGTGGTGGTGTTGTAGAATGAAATGTTGTCGGGCGAAAAAAAGTAGGCTTCGTAGGGCTGCATGAACAGAAATTCGCTTTTGCCCGCTCGCTTAGCGTAGCTGTAGGGCATCGTTGGGCTGCCCAGCGTTCCCAGGAACATGGCGCCTGCGCCGTCGCGAAAAAACGGGTAGTCGGTGCGAAAGTAGAACAGGCTGGTGTCGAGCTCCACGCGCTGCACCTCGTTGGTGGCATGGCTTACGCGGTAGCGCAAAATGCGCGACTTGCGCGTTGTGTCAACCTGCACTTCGGTGTCGTCCACCATCCTTGGCAGCTCCAGCCGCCTCTCTTTTTTCTTGACCGGTTGGTTTGCCGACAGCGCCGTATCGCCGAGCAGCAGGGAGGTGTCGGCAACCGCTGAGCTGTCGCGAAGCAGCAGCAGGCTGTCCGGAAAAGATAGCAGGCTATCGTGAGGCGTTAGCAGGCTGTCCGGAAAAGGTAGCAGGCTATCGCGGGGCGTTAGCAGGCTGTCCTGCTCCACCTCGGCAGGTGGCTGCGCGGCGGCAGCCATACAGCCGACCGATAAAAAAAATAAAAATATGGCGTACCGTAGTATTGGCATGTTGAGCAAGGGCTAAAAAAAGTACAGGCCGCAAAGGTACAAAAAGAAATGTTGAAATGTAAATTCTGAAATGTATCTGTGCGTTCCCTGCTAAATCTTTTTTTGAGGCGCTATGAAAATAGTTTGCAATTCGGTAGTTAGGATACGAATAGAACGATGGTCAGCTGAAAACCTTATTTTCACCTAATTTTTTCAACAAAACAACCTCAATAGCAAATAGTTACATAATATACCCAAACCTCATTACCTCATTTTTTCGTGGCCATTTCATCGTTTTAATGAGGTAATGAGGTATTGTTATGTTTATTAACTCATTGCTACTGAAGTTATTTTGTTGAAAAAAATTAGGTGAAAATGAGATTTCAAACTTTCACGGGAATGAGGGTGGAAGGGAAAGGCTCAAAATGAAATTTTCATAGCACCTCAAAAAAAGATTTAGCCTAATTTTTCTCGATAAAAACCGTTATATCTTGTTTATTTCGCGGCTCATAGAATAGAGTTTATATTCAATAGATGCTTACGCCGTCTCATAGGGACGGAACATAAGTGAAAGATGCCCAACGACGTGATGTTAACCAATATTCCGTCCCTACGAGACGGGGAGAGGCAAGGGAACGCAGCATTTTTACCAACATTCCGTCCCTACGGGTGGGGTGTCAAAAATCTATGGGTAATTTTTAAAATTTGCCCCCCCCTAAATTATGATATGGGATTATTTCCCATTCCGGAGAACGGCTTGAAAAGCCGGATTTTCGTAACCGCAGGTCGTTGACCTGCTGTTATGAAAATACAGCCCTTCGGGCTGCCGTGCAAGGAATGTGGACGAACGCTGCCTGCTGCTGCTCGCGGTAGCTGACCAGCTCGCTGTGGAGGTCGTAGCTCCAGCCGCCTATGTCCTGCTGGTTGGGGAGGGATATGGTAGCGCCATCTAACCGCGCGGCAGCGCTGTAGCGCGATAGGCTAAGCCCCGTGCCTACGCCGATGCTTCTGCTCACGAAGCGCGTGTAGCCCAGCCCCGCGTCGCCCCCAAAACCGAGCTCGCGTTGCCCGTGAGGGAGGCTGTAGAGCAGCGTTGACTGCCCGCCGCCAACATGCAGCGACAGCTCGTTTTTCGACTGCTCGTTTTTCGACTGTCCGCCGGCCGGCAGCCCGCCGCAAAGGAAGCATGGCAGCCCGGTGCAAAAAACCGTAAGCTAAAGCATACGGAGCGGAGATGCACGGATGCTCGCTTGTCGGGGCAGTCCCGCAGAGCCTGCCCCGAGCGTAGCCGAGGGAGACGACACTCTTAACCGTATGCTTTAGCATACGGACAGGAGCAGCGCCGCCGTAGCTACCCTCGTGTCCCGACTCCCCTCTCCTTTGGAGAGGGGCCGGGGGTGAGGTCTCTACGGAATGACACTTTTAGCTGCCAGATCTTGTTTATTTTTAGTTTTTAGTTTTTAGTTTTTAGTTGTCCCTCTGCTGCACCGCTATCTTAATTTCCTTTCTACCGGCCTGTCCCGCCAGAACGAGGACGTAAACTCCGGGCGTTTCGGGCATGCGGAGGCCGGAGTGAAGCTCAGATGCGTTGCCCGTGAAGACAATGCGGCCTTGAAGGTCGAGGAGGTAGAGCTTCGCGTAAAGCTCGTCGTCGTTGAGAAGCGCAACCTGCCTGATCCGGACGGTGCCACCCTGAGCAACGGGGTTGGGGTAAACCGAGATGTCGATCTTGCTATTGTCGCCGCTGCCGCTGCCGGACTTGGCGGGGCTGACGTCGGGGCAGCTCTCGAATCGGTCGCCATTGGCGGTGTACAGCGCGACGTACATCAAGTTGAACTCGGTGTCGGCAAACTTGGTGAGGTGGCTCTCGCCGGCCAGGAAGTAGAGCTGCGTGGAGCTGCTCATCTCCCACTCCGCCTCTTCATTCGGCTTATAGTACCACTCGCACGTGCTGAACTTCATGCCGAGCTTGTTGGCATCAGGGTTGTTGCGCACCACGCGGAGGTGCCCGACGTGCTCGTTGACGACGTCGAACAGGTCGAACTTTTTCTCCAGCGCTACCGCGTAGCTCTTGAGCGTGATGTCGCTGTCGCCGTCAGTCAGATAAACGGTGATAGTCCTGCTTCCGGCGCGGGTTACGTC
>JAISGH010000084.1 GCA_031263185.1 Prevotellaceae bacterium
GTGTGTGTGTGTGTGTGCCCACACATCCAAGCTATGGACTGTATGCGCTATGGCAATAAAAAATGGCACCGGATTTATAGTAACTGTATGGAGCATATTATCATCGCGTATTTTTACAAGTAATCAATAAAGCATACAAAGTCAAGGGTAAAAAAAATTCAAAATAGCTTCTAAATAAGGACGACAAAGGTATTTCTTTTTTCAATACACTTGTGTTAATTATATTTAAATCGTAAAAAATCAGCAGAAAAAAGCGCAACTTTGCTACAACAAAATCGCTACACTCCTGATTTATAGTGTCATGCCATTCATCGCCCAAGCTTCGGCGTGGCGACGAAACTTTGTAACATAAAAACCTTGCCCGAAGTCTCTATACCGTCTGGCAGAGAGCGTCAAGCAGACATCTTCATTCAACCGGCTGGCAAACATGGCTTCTGCCTCCGGCAAAAAGTTAAGCACAGATACAGCAATCGACTACCTGGGTTACTTGAAAAGAGGCTTTTCTGATATTTCCGGTAGAAAATTTTTGCGCAAAATTAGCAGAAAAGGAAGCAAGCAAAAAATACTACTTCATAGACAACGGCCTGCTTTCTTTGTTTTTGCTCAACCCATTGACTTCGCTGCTGGAAAATCAGGTGGCTATTCAGCTGGCGGCGGCTGTATGGCGAAGAAGCTTACTTCTACCAGCGCAACATTGAGGTGGACGGAGTGTTTTTGAACACAGATGTCCACGAATTACACGAATTACACGAATCGTGCTATTTGTGTAATTTGTGGACATTCGTGTAATTCGTGGACAAAAAACATCAACGATGATGCTCATATTCTATTGAATATCAGATATCTACTGCCTTTTGACAGAACTTGTATCGTTATGATTACATGCTAATTAAAAATCATATCAGTAAAACATAGATGCCACAATTAAAAAAGTTCTCCTTTTTATTTGTACGTTCAATTATTCTCTGTACTTTTGTACCCCAAAATATTCTCCGGCCGGTAGCGCCGGAAAAAGGGTTATTTCTTTTTTTTTGAGGTGTTTATGGTAGGGCAAGCGCACAAATTTTTTAAGGTTGCTTTTTGTGAGCGCTTGCGCCGTCCCGCAGGGACGAAATGTTGGTAGAAAATGCCGCCCCTCCTACCACCCAACCTCGTCCCGTTAGAGACGGAATAAAGAAATAGCGCCGGAAAAATCAGCTATGTTTTAATCTCTTATTAAATAAAATAAAAAAAGAAAGGTTATGCCGGAAGTAAAAAAAGAAACAGGAACATTTGCCGTTAAAAAAGGGCTTGCGGAAATGCTCAAGGGTGGGGTGATTATGGATGTTGTTACCCCAGAGCAGGCAAAAATTGCAGAGGATGCCGGCGCAGCTGCCGTCATGGCGCTGGAGCGCGTACCCTCGGACATTCGGGCGCAGGGCGGCGTGGCGCGTATGTCCGACCCCGAAATGATTAGCGGAATTCAGCAGGCTGTTTCTATCCCTGTGATGGCAAAGGCGCGTATAGGGCACATCGTGGAGGCGCGCGTGCTGGAGGCGCTGGAGATAGATTTCATAGACGAAAGCGAGGTGCTAACGCCTGCCGACGACGTGCACCACATTCTGAAGTCGGAGTTTAACGTTCCGTTTGTTTGCGGCGCCCGCAACCTGGGCGAGGCGCTTCGCCGCGTGGGCGAGGGGGCGGCAATGATACGCACCAAGGGCGAGGCCGGTACCGGCGACGTGGTCGAAGCCGTTCGCCACATACGGCAGGTGAACAAGGATATACAGCGCGTTGTTGGCGCGTCGCCAATGGAGCTGATGACCATTGCCAAAGAGTTTGGCGCGCCCTACGAGCTGATACTTCAGGTAAAAGAGCTGGGGCGGCTACCGGTGGTAAACTTCGCCGCCGGCGGAATAGCAACGCCCGCCGACGCTGCCCTGATGATGGTGCTGGGGTGCGACGGCGTATTTGTGGGGTCGGGTATCTTCAAATCGAACAACCCTGCCAAGCGCGCAAAGGCCATCGTAGAGGCCGTTGCTCACTACCGGGACGCCAAGCTGGTGGCTGAGGTGTCCAAGGGTTTGGGCGAGGCTATGCGCGGCCAGAGCGTAGCCCAAATGGAGGATAAGGACAAAATTGCCGGACGTGGATGGTAAAAACCGAAAGTGATAAACGCTATGAAGATTGGAATTTTAGCCTTGCAGGGAGCGGTGCGTGAGCACCGCTCCCTGCTGCGCTACATGGGGGTAGAGACGGTTGACGTACTTAACCCGCAAGATTTGCACGGTATAAGCGGCCTGATACTTCCGGGCGGCGAAAGCACCACTGTGGGTAAGCTCTTGGTACGCTACGGGCTGCTGGAGCCTGTTGCCGAAGCCGGACGCGCGGGGCTGCCGATTTTTGGAACATGCACAGGGCTGATACTTTTGTCCAAGCACATCAACGGCAGCGCCCAGCCCCGCTTGGGTTTGATGGACACCTGCGTGGAGCGCAACGCCTTTGGCCGCCAGCTGGCCAGCTTTGAAGCCGACATACCTGTCCCCGCGCTGGGGGAGGCTCCTTTTCACACTGTCTTTATCCGCGCTCCCTACATCGAACAGGCCGGCGAGGGCGTTACGGTGCTGCTTCGCCTTGAGGATAAGATACTCTTTGCGCGGGAGGGCAACCTCCTCGCCGCCGCTTTTCACCCCGAGCTTACGAGCGATACCCGCGTTCACGAGTATTTTTTGCGCATGGTGGCTACTGCTCAAACTTCACGATAAACTCTACCCTGCGGTTTTTAGCTCTTCCTTCCTCCGTGCTGTTGCTTTCTACCGGTTTGGTGTCGCCAAAACCTTTTGCAATCATCCTGTCGTCCTGAATACCTTCTTTCTTGAGGTACGCTTTCACTACGCCGGCGCGCCTCTCGGATAGCAGCAGGTTGGCGTAGGAATTTCCAATGTTATCCGTATGCCCGTTGATTAAAAGTATGTAGTCGGAATTTTCCGACATCACCTCGGCAATTTGGTTAAGTATAGCGTAAGAGTTTGGCAGGATGCTTTCGCCTCCTAAGCTGAACTGAATACCGGTACGCGCTTTTTTTAAAATTTGCTTTGCTGCTGCTGTTATCTCCGGGCATCCGTAGTTGCTGCCAACGCCAACAATCGTCGGGCAGTTATCCTCGTAGTCGGCAATTCCGTCGCCGTCGGTATCAGTGGGGCATCCTGCCGTATCTACCTTACCCAAGGCGGCAGCAGGCGTTCCGGGGCAGCGGTCTTGATAGTCGGGTATGCCGTCGCCGTCGGAGTCCAGCGGGCAGCCTGCGCTGTCAACAGCTACGCCAAAGGCCGTTGCCGGGCATTTGTCCAAGTTATCGGGCACTCCGTCGCCGTCGGTGTCTATCACGCAGCCGTACTTATCTACCATGTAGCCTTGCGGCGTGTTGGGGCATTTGTCCTTGCTGTTTTTTACGCCGTCGCCGTCGTCGTCGCCGCCTGTTTTTCTCGGGTCGCCTATCACCCACACCATGCCTGCTTGCAGGTTGAAGCCCGTCAGGTTTTGCGGTATCGGCATTTTTGAGGAGGCAAACGCCAGCGGGATGCGGTCAACGGCGAGGTACATGTTGAACGGCGCCACTCGCACCTGTGCGCCAAAGCCTACGGTGCTGAGCCGCCCGTTGAGCAGCGAGTAGGTAAACGAGGCGCTGAACCACGTGCTGGGGCGCAGGTTGGCGGCAACCATGAGGTCGGTATAAAGGCTTTTGTTGGCGTAAAGGGTAGATGATAGCAACCCGAAGCCTATTTTATTCTTTACAACGCTGTACTCTGCGCCTACGTTCAGGCGGGTGGAGAGGGCGGTAGTGTAGCTGCTGTGCGTACCGGAGCTCACAAACGCGTCCTTAAAATTTTGCAGCAGCGTATCCAGCTTGTCCTCAATTTTGTCGCCAAGCTCATAGGTAACCCCTTCCGTAGCAAATTCCGTATTCAGGTTGGCGTTGGTCAGGTTGCTGCGCCAGCGAATAAAGCCAAGGTCGGTAAGCGCCGCCGAGAGCTGCAGCTCCGGCAGGATGTTGTAGGTAGCGCCCAAGTCCACGCCAAAGCCGTTGTTGGAGGAGAAAAACAAATCGGTAATTCCCTTGACGCTGTTGAGCGATTCGGTATTCACTTCCGGTTTTAAATTTGCAATGTCAATAAGGCCGTCGGCGCCAAAGGGAATATCGACTAACGGCAGGGAGGCGTTTATCGTTCCCCTGCCCGATATTGCCCACCTGTCGGCGCTTGCCGTCAGCTTAAAATCCTCAATATCCGTGTTTATGTTTGCCTGACCGATGAGGTACTTCAGCTTTCCGCCCACGGTAAGCTTATCGTTGATTTTGCGCGAGTAGCCCAAGCCAAATTCGGTGTAGGCAGATGCCTGAACGCCCAGCCGGCTCAAATCAAAAACGTCGGAGTATCCTCCCGGGCCTTTGCCAGCGCCATACAGCGCCAGCTTAAAGAGGTCTTTGGGCAAGTACGCCCCTACCGATACCTTTTCGGATACATCCACGGTGAAGTAGTTTTTCTTTACCCGAAAGCCAAAGCCAATCAGGTTGAAGGTCAAATCTCCGTAGATACGGGTGGTTTTGCTCAGCGAGCTGTAAAAATCGTCCTTTTTTCCAAGCGCCTGCGGGTGCAGGAAGGTAATGGTGCTGTCTCTGCCGTTGATTTTTTGGCTAAAAATAATGTCGTTGAAGCCCAGCGAGCTGTTGCCTGCGTCAAAGCGGAAGTTGGGCATCACCAAAAGGTCAATGTAAACGTTATGTACCGGCTGAAAGGCCGGGTTGTAGGCGTTTCTTTCGGGCACGTTATTCATAAAGTAAAGCGTATTGACCTGCTGCGCAAAAAGGCTCGCGCTGTAGCACAGCATTGCCGCCGTAACAGCAAAATACCTCATATAGCTCGATTTCTCAGATTTCTGATATTTGGATAGCATCGTTCTTTTTTTTTAGTTTTTATCACGGGTTATAATCTACACCACCTTCTGCGCGAAGCTCTACTTTTATTTCCAGCCCGTTGGTGTCGGCAATTTTTATTTTGGCATCGGGAGTAACTCCTTTTGCTTTTACATTAATCTTCAAATGCTTTGCTTTTTTCATTTCGCCGGCGACGCTCTTGTCGTAGTCAATGTTAAATGTACCTTTTAGCGGGCTGCTTACAGCGCCGTCTCCGTCAACAGGGGCTGCCTTTATGTTGTAGCGGTATTTATCGGGCGATGATACCTCAATAGGGCGCATGTTTTCGTCCAACGGTGTGATGGTAACCTCAAAGCCAAGCGGGAGGTTGCTGGTGTAGGTAAAAATCAGCGCGGCGCTGGTAATGTAGTCGTTGGCAGCGCTAAGATCAATACCGGTTATGGTATCGGCGTAGGCAATCACGCTGCCGCCATCAAGCCAAAAGGGCATTTGCGCGCTGGCGGTCATCCTCATCCAGCTGCCGGACTCAATAAATTGCTCCTCTTGGTCCGTAGAGTTGTCGCGCTCCGGCACTTTAAAGGCATAGGCAGCGCTTATAGAGTCCAGCGAAGTTTTGAATATTGCCGAGGCGTTGCCGCCGGGAAATTTATCTTTATCAATCACGATTGCGCTTGTAGCGCTGCTGCCCAACGTCGGTGCACGGTTGATTATGTTGCTTCCACCCATGTTGATCTTCACGTGCGTTGGCTCGCTCTCGTCGTGGCTGTAGGAGGTCAGCGTATCCAAGTCAAAAATAAACGGAATACCGATATTGCTGGTAACGTCAAACTTGAACGATGGCGCAAAAAATCGAAAGTCTGTGCCCTCCGGCAGGTAGCTGAACAGGTTTACATGGTACGGCTGCATTTGCTTTTTACCATCGTTGTAGTAAAAGTAGCCGAAAACCGCATACTCCGAGTCTTCAAAAGCAATGCTAATATCAATCTTCGCTTCCGTTGATATTTCGCTTTCGCCATCGCCCGTAACCTTGAACTTAACTTTGTAGTTTATCTTATCTTCCTTGTCCATCCGGATTTCCAAGTTTATTTTTTTCTCACTGGAAGAAGCTTGCGACGCGTCAATAACGATGGAATCGGTTGTTCCTGGTATTTGCATAGTTATGACCATAAAATCCTTTTTATAGTTTGCATCAAATGTATTTACTTTCACTTTTATGGTCGTTTCTTTAAAGAGAATTCTGGTGATTTCCTGCACTTCTCCGTCATCATTCAAGTTGTTAAAGTCAAACGTCATTGTTGTGTCTTTCTCCATGACAGAGCCTGCGCTGGGTTTGGCGGTGAAGTTAAACCCTTTCAACTCGAACGGTTTTGTTTTTACAGAGAAATTCATCATGCTATCTACAAGCGTACCGAATTCTTCGAATAAATCCGGCGTTTCATAGTCAACAATATTTTCGACGTACAGCATCACCGTTCCGGCGGTGTCAACGCCTACGCGGAAGAGGGTATCCGCCTCGTACCTTTCGAGCAGGTCTTTAATGGTGAACTTGCTTGCGCCTACCGGAAAAGCCAACTTTCCGCCAAGCTTCATATCGGTGGAGAGGTTGTCTATATCAACGTTATCCATGCAGGATGGCAGGCATATACATAATGCTGCAAAAAAAGTAAGCAGCGCCTTCGCGTAATTCTTCATTTTTTTGGTGTGGAAATAATAAGGTGTTTTGAAATTAAATTTAATACATAATTTGGTGGTGATATAAAAAGTATGCCGTTGTAATATATTGAATGGAAATTATTTAAATGACATTTTGGGGAATTACGATAACCCTAATTGCTTATATTCCGATGTAAACACATTAAAAGTT
>JAISGH010000125.1 GCA_031263185.1 Prevotellaceae bacterium
CCGCTGTTGTTTTTGAAGCCGAGCGCAAAATATGTCTTGTCGCTTACTCTGTAGTGCACCTGCCTGCACATTCTTTTGGCAACGTCAACGTCAACGTTGCGCTCATACAGGTAGTCCAACAGACCTTTGTGGTAGATCGGCACCGCGTTCAGCACGGTGATGGTTGGCGTTGCCAGCGCAGGCGGCGACGGCGCTGGCGTTGCTGCTGCTATGCTTAAATCGGGCTGCGCCGCCTGCAGCTTTCGGATGGCGCCGTAAAAATCCGTATTGTGGATAGCCTTTACGAGGTCTATTATATCGCCTCCCTCTCCTGTTCCGAAGTCGTACCACCTGTTGGCGCGCTCGTCAACCTTCATGCTCGGGTTGTGGTCGTCCCGGAAGGGGGCGGAAAAGAACAGCGTGCTGCCAACCCTCTTTGAGGGCACATTTTGCCGGCTCAAAAAGTCCACAATGGAGATATTTTTTATGGCATCTATTTCTTTTGGCGTTAGCATTTTACGTCGTTATTTTTTTTCTAACAGCTCGTTAAGATCGCTGAGTATCATCGCTATTTCTTCCCATGCCTCGCGAGTATTTCTATTGTTAATGTACTGCAGCGCAACAACAGTCGCCTCGTAAGCCGGTAAGCCTAAAGTCTGCCGTATTGCTTCCTGCGTGACTATCAGCTCGTCAAAGTATGGGTTGCACGGGTATGGGTTGTTGGTGTTAGTTTCTTCTTGCATGGCGGTGGCATTTTAAGTTTAAAATAGTTCTGTTGTTTTTATTTTGGTGACGTATTCAAATACTTTCTTCATATCGTAGCTAATCTTTGCGTTTTCACGCTTAGACATATCTTTGTCGCCCAGCGTAATATGGCTAATACCTTTCGCGCCAACCAGCTTCACCACGCTATTTTTGCTGATGGTGGGTATGGCCTCGAAGAGCTTGATCAGGAAGTAGCCCATTGCCATGTTGCGGCGCTGAAGCTGCTCCGGCGAGCAGCCCTCTTCTCTTTCCCTGGCCAACGCTACGCGCTGCGCTACGGACAGCATTTCGGCGAGCGACAGGGCGCTTAAAGTATTTTTGGGTGTAGTTTCCACAGCAGCAAATTTTTTGTATCTTTATAAATTTTTTATACGTAAAAAGCAAGGCTGCTCACCTTCCGTGCTTCTGCTAAGAGTGGATGTGGTGGCAGCCTTGCTGGGAAGCTCCCGTACTTTAAGGTGCGGTAGCCTTTTTACAGATTTTTTGAAGCAAATCACAATCTCTTAGCAGGGGATTTTTATGGCGACAAAGATAGTAGAGATTTCGCAATTATCCAAATTTATAGTAGAAAAATCGCAATGTTAAAAGAAAAAATTTTACAATATCTTGATTTTAAAGGGGTATCTAAATACGAATGCTATCAAAAAACTGGTATTACTAACGGAATATTTAGCAAAAAGGAAGGGCTTTCGGAAGATAATATATTGCGATTTCTCTCATATTATGTAGATATAAATCTTGATTGGCTATTAATGGGCAGGGGTGAGATGTTGCGGCAGCCTGCTGTAGAACTTGAGCAGCCTAAGCCAAGCGATGATGGTTATAGAGAAAAATATTTTGAAGTATTGGAGAAATATACAGCAGCATTAGAGGAGATGAAAGATTTTCAAAAAAAACTTGCAGGCAACCCGGAGCATGCTGCCACGGTGGCGGCGGCAGGATGATTCTGAATGAACCAATATGGCAAAATTGTAAATTTCTAATATCGCTAAAAACACAACAAAAATTCTAAACACAATGGAAACAGCAGAAAGCGTGAAATGTAGCATTTGTGATGCTGACATTACAGAAGGTGTTATTCTTGGTTTCGAGAAAACGGATAACTACGACATACTTATGTGCGACAATTGTTGTCAGGAATATGATACGTTAAAAACCAATAGGCTAAAGGGTAGATATCTATCCAACTATCAAAAATGTTTATACCTTGCCCTGAAACACCAATTAAGCGAATTGGATGTTTATTTTGAATGGGCGGATAAAGATGTGTTGGGAAAAGTATTGAAAACGGTAGATATTGCCATTCCTTCCGCAAAGTTATACATTGAGGTTAATGGGGCTCAGCATGTAGAAAATTGTGAGCAACTACGGAGTGATTTATGGAGAAGTTACTACTCTTTTAATGCCGGTTTTTTGACACTATCTGTGTTTAATGATGCAATAAAGTCTGTAGAAGAATTCTATCAGATTGTTGGCTTTCTTGTTGATATTGCTCATGCGATGGAAAAGAGAAGTAAAAGTATTGCATCCCAAAAGCGTGAGTGAGGATTGAGTTGCACATTGGGTATAGCAGCAAAAGGGAAGTATTTATATTTGCGATACTATTGCCGTTTTGAATCTATAAAAAAGGCGACCGTTGCCAGTCGCCCATAGAAAAAAATTATGTGCAATGGATGATTAGCGTAGTATATAATATACGCTATCCACATTCCAATTCATTACAACATCTACCTCTATTTTATCGTATGTTCCCATGCCCATATTTGCCTTAAAAGAGTGTCGCATTTTCCACCCAATGGGCTTCGGTTGGTAGCTTTCCAAAAAGCGGTTTATTGTGTCGCGTAGCGCATTGTATTTTTTGCTTTGCGGCTCGAATAATGCCCATTCATTATACTCTGCATCGGCTTTTTCTTTATATGCTACAAAAGTAGGGTCTTCCTGCACACGGGAGAAAGCTGTATCCAGCGCTCCAAATTCAATAGGATTGTAGGAATTTTCATCAGAAAGCCTCTGTAGTACATGCTTTTTTACCAACTGTTTTGCTTTATCTTCCTTTGTTGCGCAAGCGCTAAGCAGGCACAGTAATGATATAATTGTAAGTAGCTGAAAAATGTTTTTCATAGTAGTTGAAATATGTAAAAAAGTTACTTTGAGATTTGTTGCTGCGCCTGCTGCGCCGCGTTATATTCTTCTTCTGAGATGCGGTCAAACGGCAAATACTTCCTTTGCTCCTGGTTGTATTCTCTTTTAGCAAAAATTTGTTCCTGCATTACCTTATAGTCAAATCTGGTCTTGAGAGTGGTGTTGCCGGCCTCATCAGTATTACTTTTTATATCAATAAATGAAATAGTTCCGCTTGCAATTTTTTCGCCATCGTAGGGAAAAACGAGGTAGCCTTTTACTTTCATACCGGGCAAAATTTCCGTAGCGCGTGATACTATCGGCTTTCCGCTTACTATATCAAGTACTGCAGCTTGAATAACTTTTTGCGCTGAGGGTTCGTCGATACCAGAATAAGCGCGAGCTGCTTGCGCTAATTCAAACGAAATGCAAGGTAATTTATTGTTTTCCGCTAATTTCTCTATCTCCGGCTTGCTCAACGCCCAAATCGGCTCCGAGGCATCGGGAACGATCAGCGCTATTCGGGAATCTGATAAGCTAAGCACATGGCTTGTATTATTCACTATTTCTACATTATATGCAGCCATTTTATAAAACAGGTTGATGATAGAGCTGCGAGTTGAAGTATACTTGCTACGACCCCATAAAACAGGATATTTGACGCTATATTCCGGTTTAAAGTACTCGTTAAAGTCCATGTTGGACATGGTAACTGAAATGCCTCCCTTTGAAACGGCAGAAGTGTCAACCAGAGTGGCAGCACTATATTTCTGGTAAACCGTATTATAGGTTAACTTACAGCCTGCGAAAGCGAGGCTCATTAGGACAGCTACAGATAGTAATGATTTTTTCATAGTTTCGATTTTTATTAAATGGTATACAACAAAAAGAATAATAAACGTGCAAATGTATGACAATTTTTCTTTTCTCCCAAATTTTTGCGGTTAATTTTGAATGGACGATGAGCAACTGAGAAGTAAATTATTAAGGCTGTAGTAGCTCTACACAGCAGGAAAAAAATGTAGCGTGCAAGCGAAAAGATGAGCATAATAAGGTTGTGTAGCGGCTAATTCTGAGATATTGTTGCAGTTCTGATAGTTTATTGCTATTTTTGTCAAATAAATTGACTTGGATATTATGGAGGTGATAAAACAGAATAACTTTGAAAGTTTGATAGACGATGTCTATCAGACACATTGCGTACTGCAGCAAAAGGCGCAAAAGGCGGTAACCCTAAATTTAACTATACGTAATTGGCTTGTTGGCTACTATATTGTAGAATTTGAGCAAAATGGCAAAGACAGAGCAAAATACGGTACCCGTTTACTTGAGGAAATATCAAAGAGAATCAAAGTTAAAGGAATAAAAGGATTGGATACGCAATCGTTAAGGACATGTAGAACATTTTACTCTGCGTATCCACAGTTTTCTCAAATAATATTCCAAAAAGTTCAAAGTTTGGGTTCCGGACAAATTCGCGGATCGCTGACCCGCGAATCGCAAATAATTAAAAATCAGCAAAATGAAATTTGCGGGTCAGCAACTCGCGAATTACCGGAAGAATACCCTATTCCTTCTGAAACACTGCTGTCGCGCTTGAGCTTTACCCATTTCGTAGAGCTGCTAAGGAAAGATGACCCTCTGGAACGCCTATTCTATGAAGTCGAAGCAATTAAAAACAATTGGAGTGTTCGGGAGTTGGAGCGAGCGATGAATACCGCCTTATATGTGCGGATCGGACTTTCAGCGAATAAAGAGGCTATCATAGCTAAATTCAAAAGCCAAAGACCAGTTCAAAATGTGGACATAATCCGTGACCCATACTTTTTGGAGTTTCTCGGGCTGGAGGAGCGGTCTACGTACAGCGAATCGGAATTGGAGCAAGCCATTTTGAACCATTTACAGCAATTTTTGCTTGAACTCGGAGTTGGCTTTTGCTTTGAAGCCCGCCAAAAACGAATAACATTCGATAATACTCACTATCGGATAGATTTGGTTTTCTACCACCGTATCTTGAAAAGCCATCTACTAATAGATTTGAAAATTGGAAAGTTTAACCATGCCGATGCCGGGCAAATGAATGTTTACTTGAACTACTACAGAGAAAACGAAATGGCAGAAGGCGACAATCCACCCATTGGTCTAATTCTCTGCGGAGACAAAAGTGAAGCGCTGGCGAAGTACGCCACTTCCGGCATGGATAGTCAGCTATTTGTTTCCAAGTATTTGGTAAATTTACCGGAAAAGAAAGCCTTAGAGGAGTTTATCAAGAGAGAGTTGGAATAAACGTCGAATGGAGAAACAAGCAGAAGTAAGCCAATTTTGAAAAAAAAAATTATAAGGCTGCGGTAGACTCACATGGCAAGGAAAAATGTAGAGTGCTAGCGAAAAGATGAGCATAATAAGGTTGCGTAGCGGCTAAAGGTTACTGCGAGTTATCGCTTACTGCCGTGTGCAGCGCGTTACTTTTTTGTAACGCAAATAAAAGATATTTAGTTTCAGAAATCAAACGGCGTAACGGCGATGTATCAGATAGCATACCATCAATCCTCCGCAGACGATGCTTATAGCAATAATAAATCCCATAGCTTAATCCTCCTTTTTTGATAAAAATAAAATGCCTCCATAGATACACACCAATTTTTAGAGTGGTTTTCTAATGGTTACAGCGAGTTATCGCTTACTGCCGTGTGCAGCGCGTTACAACGTTCATGGTAGTGTTACCCGCACCTCGTCGTAGAGGTGCCGGACTGTTCCAAGCTGCGGGCTCCCTGCTCGGTTATTCCGCATGCCGATGTTGTGGTGCTGGTAGGCGTTTGTTGAGCACCCGCAGATGTAATGGTAGAGGTTCTCGTACACGTATAGCAGTACGTTTCGCCTCCTCCAGAACTTCCAGAGTTATCATCTTTCCCGCCGCATCCAGCTACAGCAAGCAGCAGCGCGGCCACTGCAAAAGCTAATAGATTTCTTTTCATAGTTCATTGATTTTAGTTTGTAAATAAAAATGAGTTGCAAAGTTAGTACAAATTTTCCTTTTTGGCAAATGTAAGAATGTAGATAAAGTAAAACTAATAATCTGCTCCACTCAAGCGATTTCTTGTTTTTCGTGCCGTTTCTTCCTCTTGCTTCAGTATTTCTTTGAATTCATCGCCGGTTATCGGAACGTAAGGCGTGTATTTTCTCATTAAAATTGACTTGTCATAGGTGCTTTTGTAGTGTTGAAGGGTTGCTTTCACATCAAAGCTAAAAAGCATGTTGTCAACTATAATATCCAGCTTAGCATCTCTCTGCTCAGCTTCATAGCGTTCTGGAAAAACGATATATCCGGTAATTTTCCTACCCGTACTCAACCATCCGCTATGCCCGAGCAGAAGAGGCGTTGAAGGGTTATATTGCGCCTCATAAATTACATTTTTAATAGCCTTAACGGCAGCATCCATATTCCATTTCGAGTAATATTTACCAGTCTTTTTATTTAAGAGTGCTACTGCCTGTCCATAGCAGGGAAAGGTTTTGATACTCTTATCATCATCATAATGATTGTATTTGTTGAATTTCTCCCATGAAATTAATTCGCGTTTGTTGTAGCTCATTATTGTTGAGTCTGGGTCGAAAGAATAGTTGAAAGACCTGTTGCTGTTGTTCATAATGGTTAATTTAAAAACAGCCATTCCCTCATATAGATTTACAACAAGCGGGAAGTCGCGTCTAAAAGGTAATGGTATTTTTACGTTTTGAGTATAATGTGGCGATTTGAAATATTCATTTACACCAAACGGTTCTACTATAACGGTTACATCGTTTTGGGTTATGATGTGCTCTCTACTAACAGTTCTACCGATTGAAGATCTGCCGATTGTTGACGTAATGGTATCCACAACATACGCTTTAGTCATCATTGTAGGGTAAAAGCCACATGACACCGAAAACAAGAGTGGGGCAACAAAAAATAAGAGTAATGATTTTTTCATAATGATAGAAATTACGTTGGTTTTAAATAACTTGATTATTTCAAAAAATATACGATACTAATGGATAGTGCTACCGCTTTTGCTCCAGCTGGGCAATACGTTCTAACAATTTTGCCATCTCAGCATCTTTCTCAGCGCTGGCTTTGCGTTCAGCGGCAAGAGTTTTGTCTTTTTCGGCAAGCGCTTTGCGATCAGCGGCGATAGTTTCGTCCTTTTCGGCATGGGCTTTGCGTTCAGCGGCAAGAGCTTCGTCTTTTTCGGCAAGCGCTTTGCGATCAGCGGCGATAGTTTCGTCCTTTTCGGCATGGGCTTTGCGCTCAGCGGCAAGTGCTTCGTCTTTTTCGGCAAGGGCTTTTCCCTGCTCCAAAATGGTGGTACGCTGCTCGTTGTACTTTTTTCCAAGATACGCTTCAATCGTTCGGTTGGCTTCAACCTCGATGTCCAACG
>JAISGH010000200.1 GCA_031263185.1 Prevotellaceae bacterium
AAGGTACATTTAGCGCTTAGTCCGTATCCTCCAAAAAGAAGATGTCTTCGACTTTCTTGCTGCACACTTTGGCTATTTTGAGCGCCAGCACGGTTGACGGCACGTACTTATCCGCTTCAATCGCATTAACTGTTTGGCGGCTAACCCCAATCATTTCTGCCAGCTGCTGCTGGGTAATGCGGAGTACGGCGCGCTCTACTCTGATGTTATTCTTCATTACGGTGCGGCTTTGAGCGGTAAATGGTAAAGTAGTATCTTGCAATAAATACAAAAAGTATCGTAAACAGATTTACAACCATTGACGCGAAAAATCTGTCTCCGTAGAAGAATAGCAGGCAAAAGATTTGGATAGCGCAGGCAGCATACGTAGCCCACATGAGGGATTCCAAGCGGATTTTGGCAATGTATTCATCTTCCTTCTTCTCCTTTGAAAAAGCCACAAAGATGGCGCTTACAATAATCAATATGCCCGCCGCCTCCTGCGTAAAATTATCGTCAGCTATATCCCATAACCGGAAAGGAGGTGGAGTTGTTCCTCCCAAGTACCAATGCTTAGGCAGTAAAGCGAGCACCTTGATGTTGAGAAATGAAAATGCAAAATCATGAAAAAAAGCCATATACCCGAGGAATATGGAGGGGAGTAAGGCTATCCACCCTACTACTCTAAGCTTGTTTGGAAATAAAAAATTTGTTTTCATACATTTGACTTTTTTAGATAAATAATTGGATAATGTAGCTACAGTACAAATGTAAATAAAACACTCCAAATAGACAAGTTTACATTACATAAAGTCTTGTTTATTTTACATATTTAAATTGTTAAGATTTCATTATCAACATTTTTCGCCTTTATTTTTATGTTTTTTTAACCAAACGGCATTGGCCAATTCGCAAACTATGGTCGTTAATACTCCCCATTTTTTCAGAAAATCTATTGCCGCTTAGAAAAAAGTTAGTAACTTCGCAGCAGAGTTCATAACGGCTAAATAACTATTGCGGGGTTTCGCGGGTTGTTTGGCCGTTTTTACGGCTGATTATAGCTATACGATACCACGCGGGTTTGTTCAGCCATTTTCCATTTCCCATAGAAATCAACAATAAGCTGCTTACGCTGTTTTTGGTCGTCTTTCGTGTCGCCCGTTGCAATGCCTTTATCGTCTAATTCCATAAAAATTTTGGTTATTCAAATTTAGCGCAAAGGTACATCTTTTTTAGTATCTTTGCGGCATAGTAATTTTACAGTTTTACAATTTTACAGTACTATGTCCGTAAATAAACTCATATTAGGAGATAACCTCGAAATCTTGAAAACGATAGAGCGTGAAACAGTAGATTTAATCTACCTTGACCCGCCTTTTTTCTCCAATAGAAATTACGAAGTAATTTGGGGAGATGAAGGAGAGATACGCAGCTTTCGAGACCGCTGGGCAGGAGGGATTGACACATACATTGTCTGGCTGAAAGAGCGGGTAGAAGAAATGCACCGCATCTTAAAAACATCAGGAAGTCTATTTTTGCATTGCGACTGGCATGCCAACGCTTATATTCGAGTGGAAATTCTGGACAGGATTTTTGGAATTGATAATTTTAGAGCTGAAATAACTTGGCAAAGAACAAATGCTCACAATGATGCCAAAAAGAAATTAGCCGTATTAAAAGACACTATTTGGTATTATTCTAAAACTGATAAAAATGTTTACAATCCTGTTTTTGGAGCAATGACAGAAAAATACGTTTCTGAATTTTATAAATATGATGATAATGATGGAAAAGGAAAATATCAAACCGTAGATATGAGAAGTCCTAATCCGCGTCCAAATTTAATGTATAAGTACAAAGGATATAAGCCGCATAAAAATGGCTGGTGCTATTCTCTTGAAACGATGCAGGAACTTGATGCCAAAGGATTAATTAAATTTCCGGATAATGAATCGGGAAGATTAAGAAGGAAAATGTATTTATCCGAACAGAAAGGGGTGTTATTAGGCGATGTCTGGACAGATATACAAAATGTTCAAGGTACTTCAAAAGAGCGTATCGGTTACCCTACCCAAAAGCCGGAAAAATTATTGGAGCGTATAATCAGCATGTCAAGCAACGAAGGCGATATTGTCTTAGACCCCTTTGTTGGCGGTGGCACAACTGTTGCTGTAGCCGACAAGCTTAATCGCCAATGGATAGGCATCGACCAATCGGTGCAGGCAGTCAAAGTAACCGAATTGCGGTTGGACAGGCAACATGGTTTGTTCAGCGCCCCGTTTACCGTACAGCTGCACAAATACGATTACGACTCGCTGCGTTACAGCAATGCCTTTGAGTTTGAGAGCTGGATTGTGCAGCAATTCGGCGGCGTGAGCAATGCCAAACAGCGTAACGATTTCGGGCTGGACGGTAAAATGCAGGATAATACGCCGATTCAGGTCAAGCGTTCGGACAACATCGGACGCAATGTGATAGACAACTTTTTTGCCGCCGTTCAGCGCAGCGACAAGAAATTGTTCGACAGGAATGTTGCAAAAAAGAAACCTGTCGGCTATATCATTGCATTCTCATTTGGCAAAGGCGCAGAGCAGGAAGCTGCACGCCTAAAGCTGAAAGAAAACATCATCATCAAGCTTGTTCCTGTAGATAAAATTGTGCCGATAGCGAAAAAGCCGACAATCAGCGTAGAAATAAACGAGCTGCTGAGAGATGTAAAGGGCGGCCACGAAATAGAGTTGATTGCATCGGGGCAGAGCAAAGCCGGAATTGAGTTTTATAGCTGGGACTTTGAATACAGCCCCGAAAAAGGTTTCCGCGCATCAGTTATTATTGACAGGGAGGGCAGGCAAATCGCCAAGTTCAAAGCGGGGCTGCACAATATTGCAGTCAAAGTGGTGGACAATGATGGCTTGGAAAGTATTGAAGCTGTCAAATTGAAGGTAAATGGAACGGTGAAGAGAACGGAGTAAAATTAATAATTAATAATTAAGAGACCTTACCAATGAACCTAAAGATTAAAAAAGATAATATTAACAATGGCGGACTAAACGCCTTATACCAAAAAAAATTTTATGAGCATTGATATTTCGGAGCAGGAGCTTGTACGGCGACAGTCGCTGGAAAAAATTCGCGAGATGGGCGTAAACCCTTACCCTGCCGAAGGGTTTGACGTTAACGCAAGCAGCGCACAAATAGCGCAGGGGTATTCTCCCGAAAAAAATAATTTTCAGGACGTGAGCATTGCCGGGCGCATTATGAGCCGCCGCATCATGGGCAGCGCCTCGTTCTTTGAGCTGCAGGACGACTGTGGGCGTATGCAGGTTTACGTGCGCCGCGACGATATTTGCCCCGCCGACGACGAGGAAAAGAAGAACTACAACACGCTGTTTAAAAAGCTGCTCGATATTGGCGATATTGTGGGGGTAAAGGGCTACGCGTTCATTACCCAAACGGGCGAGCTCTCCGTACACGCCAAAGAGCTGAAGCTGCTGTCAAAGTCCATTCGCCCGCTGCCCATTGTGAAGGAGAAGGACGGGCAGGTTTACGACGCCTTTACCGACCCCGAAAAGCGCTACCGCGAGCGGTACGTCGACTTGGTGGTAAACCCGCACGTGCGCGACGTTTTTGTGAAGCGAGCCAAGCTTATTGGCTCCATGCGGGAGTTTCTCAACGCGCAAAATCTGCTTGAAGTCGAAACCCCCATACTGCAGCCGCTGTACGGCGGCGCCGCCGCGCGTCCCTTCAAAACGCACCACAATACGCTGGATATGACGCTCTACCTTCGCATTGCAAACGAGCTGTACCTCAAGAGGCTGATAGTTGGCGGATTTTTGGGCGTGTACGAGTTTGCCAAAGATTTTCGCAACGAGGGGATGGACAGGTTCCACAACCCCGAGTTTACGCAAATGGAGATGTACGTGGCCTACAAGGACTACCGCTGGATGATGGAGGCTGTGGAGGCAATGGTAGAAAAAATTGCGCTGGACCTGCACGGCACCACAGAAGTGCGCGTGGGGGATAGCGTTATCAACTTTAAGCGCCCGTGGCAGCGCTTCACCATGTTTGAGGCCATTGAGCGCTTTACCGGCGTTGACGTTTCGGGCATGGACGAGGCTGCGCTGCGCGAAACGGCAAAGCAGCTGGGCATAGCGCCGGAGGCTTCGATGGGCAAGGGAAAGCTGATTGACGAAATTTTTGGCGAGTGCTGCGAGGCAAAGCTCATCCAGCCTACGTTCATCACCGATTATCCGATAGAGATGTCGCCGCTGGCAAAAAAGCACCGCGACAACCCCGACTTGGTGGAGCGCTTTGAGGCTATCTGCAACGGCAAGGAAATCTGCAACGCCTACAGCGAGCTCAACGACCCTATTGACCAGCGCAACCGCTTCGAGGAGCAGCTGCTCCTCGCCAAGCGCGGCGACGAGGAGGCAATGCTGCTGGACGAAGATTTTTTACGCGCCATAGAGTACGGTATGCCGCCCACAGCGGGGCTGGGAATTGGCATTGACCGCCTCGCCATGGTTATGACCGGCGCGGCCTCCGTACAGGACGTGCTGTTTTTTCCGCAAATGCGCCCGGAAAAAAAGGCCGTAAAGGACGATACCGCAGCGTACGCTGCGCTGGGCGTACCGGAAGAGTGGATTGCGGTAATACAAAAAATGGGCTACCTTACCGTAGAGTCAATGCAGAAGGTATCGCCCGGCAAGCTGTTCAATGACTTGTGCGGCATGAACAAAAAGCACAAAATGGGGCTTACCAACCCCAGCGCAGATGACGTAAAGCGTTGGGTGGAAAAAAGGTAACCGGCAACAGCGCTTACTGTAGCAGCGCTTTCGTCACTTTTACTGCCCCGTCAGCAAAGGCCAGCGTACCCAGCAAAAGGATAATGCCGCCCGACACTTTGTTAATCCACCACATTTGCCTCAGCTTGAAATGCTTGCGGTAGTGCGATACGATGGTGGACAAAAAGAGCCACCACGACAGCGCTCCCGTTAGCACCGACAGCACTACTACAATCGTAGGCCACGCGCTGCTTACGCTCACCTTGAACAGCCCCATCAAAAACAGCACCGGCAAAATGTTGATGGGGTTAATGGTGAGCAGAAAAAGCGAAATCAGCGCTTTGCCCAAGTTGCCCTGCTGCTGCTTCCCGCGCGCTCGCAGCTGCTTCACGGGGTTGGTCAGCATAATTTTGACGCCTACCGCCACTACCACCACGCCAACCAGCAGCTGCAGTATATTTCCCTTGTCGGCTATCCACTCCTCTACCACCGAGAGGCTCAGCACGGCTACCAAGGCAAACGACGTATCGGCAAAGGCCACCCCCATGCCGGAAAAAAAGCCAGCTCGCCGCCCGCGGTTGAGCGTACGCTGAATGCACAGCACCCCCGCCGGACCCAGCGGCACCGACGCCAGCAATCCCACCAAAATACCTTTTATGACAAGAATGAAAAGCAACTTACAGTAACGTTTTTACAGCGTTGTATTAATCAGCGCAAAAAGATTTGCCCGCATAGAGCATACAAATAAAGCATACAAATAGAGCGTACAAAAGTAGCAATTGTTTGCCGATTACGAAAGAGGTTTGCCCTAAAAAAAGTTGACAGCGGCTGCTGCGCTCGTCAGCTATATTTTTTATCTTTGCAAAAATGAAAAAAAACAGGCGAAGGGTGCTTGCGCCGTCCCGTAGGGACAGAATATTGGTTAACAGCATGTTACCATGTATTTTTACCCATATTCCGTCCCTGCGGGATTATTTAAAGCGACAATTTGAAATACACCATATAAACTCTATTATTTGTATTTAATGGCAACCTTGGCGCTACTAAGGTTGCCTTGTAAAAATAAGGTTTTTAGGAAATCTGAAAAATGAAGAAATTATACATTTGCGGTTGGGTGGCGCTACCATATCCCTCCCTAACCTGCAGGACGCAGGCGGCGATAGCTCCGACCTCCACAGCGAGCTGGTCAGCTACCGCGAGCAGCAGCAGGCAGCGTTTGTTCACATTCCTTTGATGGTGAGCTACCAAAGCAGGCATCGCTACCCGCTCTACGCGCAGGCCGGCGTTAAGCTCTCCATTTCGCACGTAAAATGATTACCTTTGCAAATCGTTATTACTATTCACGCCACTTTGAAAACAGAAAATATACGTACCAAAAGTAGCATTTACCCTGCTACCTTTGAGGCAAAGCTGGGCTTTGACGCTATTCGCGCTATGGTGCAGCGTCGGTGCGCCACCTCACGCGCCTGCGAGCTGCTGGCCGAGGCAGGCTTCTGCACCGGCTTTGAAGCTGTGCGGGAGCAGCTGGAGCAAACGGACGAAATGCAGCGCATTTGTGCGCTCGATGCCTCGTTTCCGCAAAGCGGGTACGTGGACGTGCTGCACTTCATTGGCAAGGCCGACGTGGACGGCGCTTACCTTGATGAGCCGGAGCTGGTGGCGCTTGCGCAAATGGCGGATACGGCCAACAGCCTTGCCGCTTTCTTTGCAAAGCAATCTGTCGATATGCGCTACCCTCGCCTGTCGGCCATGGTGCAGCCCGTGCAAACGCTGGAGCCGGTAAGCAAAGGCATTGCCGCCATCATAGATACATTCGGAAAAATAAAGGACAACGCCTCGCCCGCGCTGCAGCAGCTGCGCCGGCAGGCAGTCGAGGTGCAACACTTGGTTTCGCGGCGGATGCAGGCCATCCTCAAGCAGGCGCAAGCCGACGGCTACGTGGAGGACGGCGCCGAGGTGAGCCTGCGCGACGGCCGCACGGTAATTCCCGTCAGCGCAAGCTGCAAGCGCAAGGTGTCGGGGTTGGTGCTGGACGAATCGGCCACCGGCAAAACCTCGTTTGTGGAGCCGGCGGAGGTGGTGGAGCTCAACAACCGCCTGCGGGAGCTGGGCTTTGCCGAAAAGCGCGAGGTGGTGCGCATCCTTACCGCCTTTGCCGCTTTTCTCCGCCCCTACCTGCCGCAGGTGGCGCTGGCCGCCGAGCTGGTGGCGCGTATTGACTTCATTCGCGCCAAGGCGCTCTTTGCCGGCAGCATTGGGGCTACAAAGCCCGCGCTGACCGACAGCCCGTCTGTAGGGTGGCGTAATGCGCGGCATCCGCTGCTCGAAGCGGCGCTCAAGAGAGAAGGCAAAAGTGTCGTACCGCTCAACCTGCGGCTCACCCCCAGCAAGCGTATGCTGCTTATATCGGGGCCAAACGCCGGCGGTAAGTCGGCCTGCCTAAAGACGGTCGGCCTGCTACAGTACATGCTGCAATGCGGATTTCTCGTTCCCGCATCGGAGGACTCGGAAGCGGGCATTTTCGATGCCATTTTTATTGATATTGGCGATGAGCAGTCGCTGGAGAGCGACCTGAGCACCTACAGCGCGCACCTGCAAAGCATGAAGCACTTTCTACGCCATGCCAACGCAAAAACGCTGCTGCTGATTGACGAACTCGGCGCGGGAACAGAGCCGCAGCTGGGCGGCGCTATCGCCGAGGCAACGCTGGCGGCGCTGACGCGCAGCGGAGCGTTTGGCGTGGCAACTACGCACTACGCCAACCTCAAGCACTTTGCGGGCAGCACCGACGGCGTGCAGAACGGCGCCATGCTCTTTGACCTGCAAAGGATGGCGCCGCTCTTCAGGCTCGAAGTTGGCGCACCCGGCAGCTCGTTTGCCTTTGAGCTGGCCAAAAAAGCAGGGCTGCCCGACGGCGTAATTGCCGGCGCGCGGGAGTTGCTGGACGGCAAGCACGAAAACTTCGACAAGAGCCTTCGCGCCATTGCCCGCGACCGCCGCTACTGGGAGGAGAAGCGCGCGCACGTTAAGCAGACCGACAAAAGGCTTGAGGAACTCGCAGCGCAGCTGGAGCGCGAGCTGACGCAGCTGAAAGGCGAGCGGAAGCGTATTCTCAGCGAGGCAAAGGACGAGGCAAAAGCGCTGCTGGCCGGCGCCAACAGGCAAATCGAAAATACTATCCGCAGCATAAAGGAGGTGCAGGCCGAAAAGGAAAAAACGCGGGAGGCTCGTAGCCAACTCGCCGCTTTTGCGCAGCGCATTTCCGCGCCGGACGAGAGCGAGGCCGACACGCAGCTTCGCCGTAAGGCAGAGGAGTTGCAAGCGCTGCAACGGCAGCAGCAGGAGAAAAGGCCGGAGTGCGGCGAAGAGGAAAAGCCGGAGCGCGGCGAAGAGAGTACGCCCCGCAGGGAGCAATACATCCCCGCGCAGGCAGGCGACATCGCCGTTGGGAGCGTGGTGCGCATAGCCGGGCAAAGCGCAACGGGCAGCGTGGCAAAGCTCAACGGCAACGGTACAGCCCTGCTCGCAACGGGCAACCTCTACATCACCGTACCGATAGCCAAGCTGGAAGTTTTAGAAATGTATCAAAAAAAATAGCGGAGTACAATAGATTGTACTCCGCTATTTTTTGAATTTTCTACAGAATTTCTACTGTATTTTCTGCCAAAATGCTGCAAACTCGGCATCCTTTTTGGAAGTATCTTTGAGTCTTGCGTCCAGCTCGAATGCTTTGTTGAGGTTATCCAGCACATCGCTTTCGCTATTCTTGCGAGCGCCAATTACCGCTTTCAGGTAGTAGGCTTTTGCAGAAGTCAAGTTGGCAAGTACAGCACTGGCATCGTCAACTTTATTGTTGAGCAGCAATGCCAACGCTTCATTGAAGCTCTTGGAGCCTTTGAGCAGCGTTAGCGCATGGTCGTATTCGCCCTTGCCAATGGCAATGTAGCCCAAGCCGGACTTGCTCTCGTCTAACCCTGTTACAACCAGCAATTTTTCGGTTTCGGCAAGGTTACCTTGCAGCAAAGCAGCATATCCTGCGTTGTTTTTTACCTTTGCGTCGTTGCCGTTGATAGCCAATGCTGCGTCTAAGGCTATTTTGGCATCATTCACATTCTTTTGGGCAAGGTAAACAGCGCCGAGGTTGTTGTATGTACGGAAATCGGAGAATTTTTCGGCCGCTTGGTAGAGGTTAACTTTCATTTCGCCTGTATAAAGCTTTTCGGCAGCGTAAATAAGTTGCTCTACGTCCAGCGTATCAAGGTTACCGGCATCTACCAGGACTTTGATTTCGTCGTCGGTCAGGTTGGCAGTTTCTACTGTGGCAAGCAGCTTGGAGCGGCGCAGCTGAGGCAGAATATCGTCGGCAATAACCTTGTAAACTGCCGAAATGTTTTTGATTTCGCGCTCGCGCACTTCAGAATCGCTGTACATGGAGAGCACGCGCAGCACCAACTCTTTATCCTGAATATTAGATTGGCTCATCAGCTCCTTAAATCCTTCCCAGTCCTCGGCAGTGTGCTGAATGGAAACCAGATTTTTATCTACCGAAACTTTCGACTTCTTGAGGAATGTGCTGAGCGCGTCATTCGAAGATTTGCCGCGGTTGGTAGATAACTTTTCATTTAAAGATGTAGCGCCGTCGGGCGAAGCGTACGACGAAATTTGCAGCTCCTTTAAGGTCTGCTTCCCGTTTTTCAGAGCGTCAACAATAAATTTTTGCAGCGTTTTTACATCTTCCTTGCTGAGTTCGGAGGAGCGCACCAGCGCCTGATTAATGATAAACTTAATTTCGGCAGCCTTACGGTTCTCTATTGTTTTGATGTACTCATCACCATGCGTTACCGGATTTACTTCCACTTCGGCCAGCTTGTAGGTAGCAATCACGCCGTCGGCAGCTTTAATATCGTTGGGAAACTGCAACCTTTGTCCTTTCACTACCAGCGTAGGGCGCACTTCGAGCGTTGCCACGCTCATTGCGTCGGTGAAGTCAAAGGTCAACTCCTGCGTGTATGTACCGCCTGTTTGGCGAATTACAGTGTTGTTGTCTTTTACTTTTTCACCCTGCAATACTTTGACAGTACCGGCAACTTCACCATCGGCATACTTTATAACGGGAAGCATTTCCAGCACGGCGTCGGGGTGGAAAAACTTTTCGGGAAATGTTACGGTGATTTTCGCCTTGATAACACCGGCGTGCGCTTCCAATATGCCAGGAGCGCATGTTACTTTGATTTGGTCGGCAGCCTCTTTCATTTTTTCCGGGCTACCACATGAGGCAGCAATAAGCCCTAAACAAGCCGCTAAGCAATAAATTCTTCTTTTCATAATTATGCGTTTTTGTTTGACAGTAAATGATTAAGTAAAATGATTAACATACATGAATACATGAAGCGATACATGAAGCGACAAAGATATAAAAAACAATCACATCATTCAACTATTTTTCCAAATTTCTTCCGATAATCCTCCGGAAAGCTATATTTATACTCAATAGCCACACTTTGATTTACGTAATATATTTATAATCAATGGGTTAAAGCAAAATTTGGGAATGTTTTGCATTTTTACATAGCCAAGAAACTGTTTATTCTGTATTTTTTAATACATTGATAATCAACAGTATAAATTATCTCGAAGAAATGTAATATTATGATAATCAGATGTATATAATTTTTTATTATCTGAAATGTAAATTAGCGAGTTATAGCAGTTTTGCCACATAGATATTTAGCGAAAGTTAACTTTAGAGGCCGCTATTAAGCACAACTTACAAGGCTAAAAGTCCGGTTGAGGTAGCATACGCAATCAAATTTTTGCAATAATACCCTATCAACGGTATTGCAGGTTTGGCAGAAATATCTACTTTTGTCGGGTGTACTTCAAATTGTCGCCTAAAATAATCCCTACGGAATGAGCAAAAACGACAATTTGAGATGTACCCTCTTTCTTTTGTTCCGTATTTTTTAAAATCCATAGCTTTTGAAATCCATACTTGCACAGTGCAAAATCTTTGAATTGTTGAATTTTCTGCCATGCCAATAAACATACCCGACAGGCTGCCTGCCGTAGAGCTGCTGAAAAAAGAGAATATTTTTGTAATGGGCGCCATGCGCGCGCTGAAGCAGGACATTCGCGCGCTGCGGCTGGCGCTGCTCAACCTCATGCCGCTAAAAATCGATACGGAAACAGACTTGGTGCGCGTGCTCTCCAACTCGCCGCTGCAGGTAGAGCTGGATTTAATCGGGCTAAAGAGCCACACGTCAAAGAATACTCCGATAGAGCATATTCGTGAGTTCTACATTGATTTTGACGAAATAAAAGACCAAAAGTACGATGGGATTATCGTTACGGGCGCACCGCTGGGGCACCTGAACTTTGAGGACGTAACCTACTGGGAGGAGCTCACCCGAATTCTTGATTGGGCAAAAACGCACGTAACCGCCAGCATGTTTATTTGCTGGTCGGCGCAGGCGGCGCTATACCACTACTACGGCATAAAAAAATATCCCTTGGAGAAAAAAATGTTCGGCATCTTTGAGCATACGCTCAACGCGCCGCTCAACCCGCTTTTCAGAGGGTTTGACGATGTGTTCTACGCCCCGCACAGCCGCCACACGGAAATCAAAAAGGAGGATATAGAAAAAATGCCGGGGTTGGACATTCTCTCGGAGTCCGGAGAGGCCGGAATATACATTGTCTCGGCGCGAGAGGGGCGCGAAATATTCATCACCGGCCACGCTGAGTACGCGCCGGAAACGCTGGATAGCGAGTACAAGCGCGATTTGGCAAAAAAGCTGCCCATAGAAGTTCCCCGTAACTACTACAAGGACAACAACCCCGACAACCCGCCGCTGGTGCGGTGGCGCTCACATGCCAACCTACTGTTTCAGAATTGGTTGAACTACTTCGTCTACCAAATAACGCCCTACCATATTGGGACAATTGCGGAGATACCTGCCGAAAAACGTGAGCTGGATGACAACGACATTCCGTTTATTAGCATAAATGGAGGTATAGATTTAGGAACAATTAGAGCGGAAACAGGTTTAACAGAAGCTCCGATAAGATTAAGCGAAGGGGTAGAATATTCCAACGGGAAAGGTTACGGAATTGCCCATATTGAGAAAGAGCACGGAGTGCAAATACGCAATGCGGGCTACAGCTCGATAGAAGAATTTGTTGCAAAAATCGCAAGCAGCTATACCACCATACGAAGAGGAAACGAGCGGGGAGAGCATGAAACGTACTTGCTGGAAGTTACCGATGAGCATAATAATACGCTTTTTGTTGAGCTATCGTCAAACGATGGTAGCTATTGGAATGTGAACAGCGCGGGAATTTTTAGAGTTGGAGTTAATCACGGCACTTCAAAGGGCGCAACCGTCACCAGCGGGAACTCTCCCCAAATCGGCAGTAAAGGTAGCGAAAATAATTCAAACGCGAAACAAGAAGAGGCAAATACCGAAGATACAGCAACGCCACCTGCAGAAGAAAGGACAATAGGGGCAGAGGGGGCAGCAGGGATTACAGCGCAAGATGCCGAGCGGCTTATTGCCGCTAATGGACAGGCTTACTAATGGAAATATGCTTTTGAGCCGTTACGAACTCCACGGCTCTGACACTTCGGGTGAGCGTCAAGGTTTGGACGGACATGCTGCACAATACCCGAACAGCAATGGCCACGGCTCGAATCTCAAAGCAATCCCATTTCTGCCGACAAAGATAGCGAAAATAATTTACCTGACAACACCCCGGTAGCAGAGAATCCAAACGAGCAAGAAAATCGGTGCAAAATCTCATATCGATATTGAGAAGCGACACCGGAATAGCCCTTAATAAAGGCAGCTCCGGGAGATGGGTAAATTACGACTGTCAAGGGGATGAATTAACCATGTGGCGTTTTCCGGGTACAAATATGGTTGCTGCATATCCCATACCGAAGAAGGCAGGGAAAATGGACGTAAAAAATGCGCTGCTCAGCATAGCGGCAGGCGACAAAGGTGATTACCTCCGCCCCGGTATTAACAGGGCATACTGCACGGCAGCGAGAAAGGCGTTGATGTTTCGCCGGAATAGTAATTTGCATAATTTTAGACAATTTCATCTTAACCAAATATTGATAAACCACTTTATTTTCCTACATTTGCCTCGTGAAATTTAAAGGCTTTGCTGAAAAGCTGCCCGATACGTTATAGCAAAAAACGCATAGCTTCGAGGCTTGCGCTTTTCGATTTTTTTCTCCCTGTGAGAAGCGAACTCGGCCGCAAAGGTACAGCGAGCAGCTCTTCGGATTGGCAGTAGCACTAAGTATCAATGATTTTTTCGCAGTAAAAATTTTCGCAGTAAAAAATTTTCCTTATTTAGATATATTTATCAATGGACGGACAATAAATAAGAAGACGTTTAACCCAATTAGATGAAATACAATGCCAAACTACCTTCAAAGTAAATCGGAAGCATTTAGCAAAGCGGCAAAATTGCTGCACAGTAACGAGCTATACTCCACCGTTGCTCACAGCGCATACTACAGCTGCTTTCTGCTGATGAAGCACATTTGGTTGCACCCTTTGAACAAAACCGAGCAGCACCTGAGGCAGGAGCTGAAGCACCACAATCAGCAGCGCCGATTTTCGGGTGCGCAAGAAATGGGGTCGCACGAGTTTTTGATCAATGCCGTTGGTAAATACATTAAAAATTTGGAATACAATGACTTCCATAAATTTATCGAAGCCATTTGCCAGCTAAAGAGGCTTCGTACAAGCTTAGATTACGACGATACTCTGTTTGATGACGCAAAAAGTTCAACGTCGCTGTCGCTGGCAGAAGCTGTAATTCTTATTTTGGAAAAATACAAATAATTATTGCTATGATAACATCTAAAGAATATATTATCAACAAGTTGAGTATATTTATCAACTTGTTTCCAACGGTGCGTGTTCGCTATGAGCATGACGGAAACGCATTAGTTCATATCATTGAAATTTTGCCAAGCGAAGTATACCGCCAGAATGAAGATTACATTGCGTGGGAAAGCGAGATGTTTGACAGGTTTATTGACCGTTACCCCTGCGAAAACGTCTGCTTTATCACCGATGACGCTTTGGTTGGTATTGGAAATGCCGACCTTACGCTGTACGGCGAAAGCTTCACCGGAGACCGGCAGGTGGGCGATTCTACCGCCGACAAGCGTCGCAGAAGAACAAGAAAAAGTGTCCCCATGCCTGTACTGATAGAATAACAGCCGATAATCCCCCCCAATCGCTGCGCTTCATTGGGGGTTATTCATATTCAACCCTGCGGGTTCTGCTGCCGGAGCTATCCGAATATTGGATAAATTGCATTACATTATAACTTTTTTTTTATCTTGTTTAGATAAATTAATATCTTTCTCCGCTCACCTGCCCAACGTTCTTAGAAAAAATATATATCTTTGCCGCTCAACATTTGCTCATTTGCTCATTTGCCGGCAAAGTTGGTAACCCGTTTAGAAAAAAGCGCATGTAATTTAATTTTTATGCCGCAAGCCAATACAATTAGGAATTACGA
>JAISGH010000004.1 GCA_031263185.1 Prevotellaceae bacterium
GCCAAGCGCGTACTGGGCTTTCAGGGTAACGTGTGGACGGAGTACATGCAAGACTTTGACCGCGTACTCTACATGGCGTACCCACGCGCCGCTGCCATTGCCGAAGTCGGGTGGACGCCAAAAGGAAAGCGAAATTACGACAACTTCCAAGAGCGCCTTACGCAGCTGATGAAACACTACGACGCTATGGGCATCAAATACAACCGCACGTTCCTCACGGAGGACAGAGCGGCGAAATACTGACAAATGTAAAATGTAGAATGTAAAATGTAGAAACACGGCTATTATTTTTTTTCATAATGCTATTATTATTTTTTTTACAAACACTTTAAACTGACAAAACAGATGAAGCACACAAAATTCACCGCAGCTGCATTGAGCCTGTTATTAACCGGCACAATGCTCGGCTCTTGCCAAAAAGGCAACGTAATCACAGTGGCAGAACCGGCGCGCCCTGCCGGACAAACCGATGTCCTCCAGCTGACGTGCGACCCGATACCAACCGTCCGCGTTGGGTTTATCGGGTTGGGCATGAGAGGCCCGGGCGCCGTTAACCGCTTTACCTACATCGAGGGGGTAGAAATAAAAGCTATCTGCGACTTGGAGCAGTACAACCTCGACAGAGTTCAGGAGAGCTTGGCTAAAAAGAATTTGCCCAAAGCCGACGAGTACATCGGCGAGGAGGCATGGAAGCAAGTTTGCGACAGGGACGACATTGACCTCATCTACGTCTGCACCCACTGGAAGTTGCATACGCCTATTGCAGTTTACGCCATGGAGCACGGCAAGCACGTAGCCATTGAGGTGCCCGCCGCGCGTACCCTCGACGAGTGCTGGCAGCTGGTCAACACCGCCGAGAAAACCCGCAGGCACTGCATGCAGCTGGAAAACTGCTGCTACGACTTCTTCGAAATGGCAACGCTGAACATGGCGCAGCAAGGCTTGCTGGGAGATGTAGTGCACGTAGAGGGCGCTTACATCCACGACTTGCGAGACCTTAACTTCAACGAGCGGCTAAGCTCCGCAGAATCCTACCGGCCGGGAGAGGGAAAAGTCGGCGAGAGCGAAAAGGTAAGGCGCCCCGGGCTGAAAGGCTACTGGGACTACTGGCGCCTGAAGGAAAACGCAGAGGGCAACGGCAACCTCTACCCAACCCACGGCTTAGGCCCCATCTGCCAAATCCTGAACATCCACCGCGGCGACAAAATGGAGTATCTGGTTTCGCTGTCCTCCGACCAGTTCAACATGACCTCGTACGCCAAGGAGCGCTTCGGCGAAGATTCGGAGCAGGCAAAAACCACCTACGAGCAAGGCGACATGAACACTACGCTGGTAAAAACCGCCAAGGGTAAATCTATCCTGATTCAGCACGATGTGGCCAGCCCGCGTCCGTACAGCCGCCTGCACACGGTATCGGGAACAAAAGGTTTTGCGCAGAAGTACCCCCGCCGCTCTATCGCCCTGGAGCCTAACGCTCACAGCGCCCTGAGCCAACCCCAAATGGATAGCCTGCTGCAAGCTTACGCGCACCCGATTGTGCAGGAGGTGGGCGAATTTGCAAAAACGGTGGGTGGCCACGGCGGTATGGACTTCATCATGGATTACCGCCTGATATACTGCCTGCGCAATGGCCTGCCCTTAGACCAGGACGTGTACGACGCAGCAGAGTGGTCGGCCATTACGGAGCTGTCCAAGATTTCGGTTGCCAACAGCTCGGCGCCGGTCAAAGTTCCCGACTTCACAAGAGGTTCATGGGATAAGCTGAAAGGATTGCAGCTGGCAAAGTAGAGGCTTCGAGCTTAGGTCATAAATCGTAAGTCATAAGTTAACTCAGCAATTAACTTATGGCTTGCGACTTATGGTTTACACCTTAAATTAAAAAATCTCGTACTTTTTTCTGTATAAAAGCCTGCACCGACTCCCATGTTTGCCCTCGAAAGCACACGGGTGTTTCGCTGTTAAAAGAGCATAGCTCCGGAATGAGCATCAGCCGCTTCAGTACCCCCAATGTTGCGGGTCTGATTGCGCTATCGTATAACATCTATAATCCTCCATTTTGTTGTTTAGCACAGCCATCGCAAGGTACACAGTATCTTTGCGCATCCACTTAGCCTGCGTCAGCGCTTCGCGCACTTTTTCGTCGCCGTAGTAGCGGCGACATTGGCGGATGTCCTCAATTGTTGATTAAATAAAATAACAACCCGATATAGAAATGTAGAATGTAAAATGTAGAATGTAAAATGTTACCTGCTAATATATTATTTCTCAGCAAAACACCTTTGTCTATCAACAAGTTGACGTTTTTTAACATCAATGATTTGGAGATTGACGGATTTTTGTTAAAGAAAGAGAGAGAGATGGTCAGGTGCATACCTTGATGTAAAATGCGCGGACACATGCGCGTATGTAGCAAATTTTATTAGCTGCGCAATATGTTGCGTAGTTTTTTTTGTACCCCAGCAATCCCGCTTCGGAGGAAATAATTTTTTTTTCCGAAGCGGGATTTTTTTTGGCATTGAGACCTCACCTCCCGGCCCCTCTCCAAAGGAGAGGGGAATCGGTACACGCGGGTAGCTGCTGCGGCGCTGCTCCCCTCTCCGTTGGAGAGGGGCCGGGGGTGAGGTCTTTACGACGAGCGGGTGTCACCCCCGTCAAGTCCTGCAGGGAACGACACAATGAAAGTGTCACCCCTGCGGGGTTTTGTAGAGACATGCGGATGTTCCTAACCGTATGCTAAAGCATACGGTTAATAAAGTGTCGTCCCCCTCGGCTACGCTCGGGGCAGGCTCTGCGGGACTGCTCGTTGTAGAGACGTGGCGCGCCACGTCTCTACGCAGGTATGCTGCAAACCCCGCAGGGGTGACACTCTATTAACCGTATGCTTTAGCATACGGGTAGGCGAAAGGTAAAGTTGGGTGTCGGGTTAGCTTGCTTTTTAAGAAGTGCCGCTAATTGCTTCCCTGCATATCGGGAGATTTTTTCTGCAAAAAAGATCTGTACAGCTCCCCGTTGAGCAAAATTTCTTTGGCGCGCATTACCTCCGTATCGTAGGACGTGCTGATTTCCATCCGCCCTCGCTGGTAGTAGTAGCGAACGGCTATCTCCGCCTCCAGCAGCTTGACGATATCGCTCTTAAAGCGCAAAAGGTCTTTTTCTACGTCGGGGGTTACTTTTCCCGATAGGGTCTGCAAGTCGGCCTCCAAGCCTTCGTAGTACTTTTCCTTCTTCAAAGCGGCCGTGAGCACATTCAGCGCATGTGACGACGCCGTTTCGTAGGTAAATCCCGCCTTCTTGACAAATTCTATAAAATTCTGATAGTCGCTATCCTTAAGCTTGAACTTTGAAGGAATCTCTATGGTATCGTTTTCGACGTAGAATTGGCTTGCGAAGTCAAAGAACAGGTTTTTTTCGTACAAGCGTTGCAGGATTTGAGGCGACACGGTTAGCGGTATGGTTTCGTCCGGCGTTATGCCTCCCCCATCAAATACGGTACGTCCGGCGCGGGTGGTGAACTTGTGCACCAGCGAGTCGGGAATTTTGCCTACGCTGCCGTCGGGGTTGCGGTGGGTATAGTCAATGGCCTGAACGCATCGGTTGCTCGGCGTGTAGTACTTTGCCGTTGTTATCTTCAGCTTTTCGTTAAAGGGCAAAGGCCGTACGCTTTGCACCAACCCTTTGCCGTAGCTGCGCTGGCCTACTATCACGGCCCTGTCCAGATCCTGCAATGCTCCCGCAACAATTTCGGACGAGGAGGCGGACAAGCTGTTGATGAGCGCCACCAGCGGAATATCTACGTCCAGCGGAGGATTTTCGGTCTTATACTTTTTTTCGTTTCCCATCCTGCCGCGCACGCTCACCACCTCCTGCCCCTTGGGAATAAACAGGTTTACAATTTTTACGGCCTCGTCCAGCAAGCCGCCCGTATTGCTGCGCAAGTCAAAAATAAGGCTTGTTGCTCCTTTCTTTTTGAGCTCAACTACAGCCGCTTTGACCTCCTCAACGCAATCTTTGGTAAAAGTAGAAAAGTAGATGTAGCCTACCCCGCCCTCGAGCAAGGCCGAGTAGGGTACGCTTGGCAGCTGCACCTGCGCGCGCTTCAGCGCTATGCTCACCGTGTCCTTTGTCCGCAGCTTCAGCACTTTTAGCGTAACCTCGGTATCACTTTTCCCCTTGAGCGATGCGCTTACGTCGGATACGTTCTGGCTGTTGACGTGCACGCTATCTACCATCAGCACAACGTCGCCGGCCTTGATGTTCGCCCTGTCGGCCGGAAATGTTTCGTAAGGCTCTGCTATCTCTATCAAGCCGTCGCTACGCTTGCGAATGAGAGCGCCAATGCCGCCGTACTGCCCCGTGGTGGTAAAATCAAAATCGCTCACCTCCGACTCCGGTATAAAAACCGTGTAGGGATCGAGCGATTCCAGCATGTCGTTGATGGCATCCGTTATCATTTGGTCGTGGTTGATTGTGTCAACATAGTACAAATCCAGCTCTTGCAGTATGGAAAAGAACACGTCTATGTTTTTGGCCAACCGGAAAGAGGCCGAGCGGGCAAAAATAGCCGCTGTACAAAAGATGAAAAGTACAGTGAGCGCTAATTTTTTGCTTATAGCATACTTATGCTTCATGGGCAAACAGATTTAATATGGGTTTATTCAGCTTGACAAATTGCATAGAGACCGGAAAATAAGGCACCTCTGCAAAAGGTCGCTCTTAATTCTTAATTCCAAAATTGACGAGTTGAGGCGTACTCTTTGAGCGGTCAATTTTTCTTCCACTCCCCGACTTCCAGCCCGCTCATATTTCCGTTGCTTACTTCGAGGCGTACGGCGGTGCGCACGGTGTGCAAGCCGTACTTGCCGGCTGCTCCGGGGTTGATGTGCAGAAAATTCAGCTTTTTGTCGAACATTACCTTGAGGATGTGCGAATGTCCGCACACAAATAGCTTTGGCGGATTACTTCGCAGCATGTCGGCAACCGATGCCTCGTATCTGCCCGGATAGCCGCCGATGTGCGTCATGAGCACGTCCACGCCTTCGCATACAAAGCGCTGGCAGAGCGGGTAGGAGCGGCGCACTTCTTCGCCATCGATGTTGCCGTACACGGCGCGTAGAGGCTTGAACGCCGCAATAGCGTCGGCAACGTAGGCGCTGCCGATGTCGCCAGCGTGCCACACCTCGTCAACTTCGGCAAAAAAGCGGCGTAGCGGCTCGTCAAACAACCCGTGCGTATCCGATAAAATTCCTACTTTCATAAAAGCAAGCAGCCTTGCTTCGGCAGTTTACGTTTCTCCTAACTTCCTTCCTGCCTCCTACCTTGCGGCAGCGGCAGGCGCTTTGGGTAGCGTTTTGTTGGCCGGAATATTGAGCTCCTTCCTCACCAAATCCGTAATGTCCACGCTTTGCTCAGCGTCCCAGTAGGCCAGCGCGGCGTTGCTCACGTCAAAGATGTAGGTAAAGCCGTTGTCCTTGCCTACTTTTTTCACGGCGTTGGTTGCCTTTTCGATGACAGGGCGCAGCAGCTCCATTTGGCGCTTTTGCAGGTCTTCGCGGGCGGTAACCTGAAACTCCTGTATCCGCTGACCCTTATCCTGAAGGTCTTTTTCCTTGGTTTCGCGAATGGCGTCCGACCATGTGCGGGCTTTTTGCTGGTACTCTTGCAGCATCTTGTTATACTCAACCTGCATTACCTCTATCATTTCTTCGAGGTCTTTGCCGTAGGCCATGTACTTAGCCTCTGCCGAATCGCGCTCGGGCATCAGCGCAAGCATTTCCTGCCCGTTGATGTGGCCAAATTTGTAAGGTTGCTGCGCTTTTGCGCCGTAGGCTACTGCTGCAAGCATAGCACACAAAATTATTTTTTTCATAACCGTTTTTTTTACTCAGATTTTAAAAATTAATACTCATCGTTCTGCACAAAATTTATTTTATACTATTAGGGACATTCAGCAAATAAGCAAATTGCAGCATTTCTACCAATATTCCATCCCTACGGGACGGCGCAAGCACTCACAAATCAGAACCTTAATCAACTTTTAGTTTCTAACTTTTAGCTTTTAGTTCAATCAAAATCCCAACCTTTTCAGCACGTCGTCGCTCTTGTCGTAGCGCGGGTTGATGTAGATGAGCGAAGGGTTGTTGGCGGCGTCGAAGATAACGGCGTATCCGCCTTCGGCAGCAATGTCCTTAACGCCGTTGAAGAGCATGTCCTGTACGGGCTTGAGCAGCTCCTCGCGCTTTTTAAACAGCGCTCCGTCTGGCCCAAAATACGTGCGTTGCAGCTCCTTTGCCTCCTTCTCCTTGGCAACAATTTCCCCCTCGCGCCGGCGCTTCATATCCTCGGTGAGGAGCATTTTTTCGGCCTGAAAGGTACGGAACATATCATCTACCTTTTTGTAGAGGTCGTCCACCTCTTTTTGGTATTCGGCGGCAAGCTTGTCAACCTGCTCCTGCGCTAGCCTGTACTTTGGCATCTTGTGCAGGATGTACTCCGAATCTATCACGGCATACTTTTGCGCCTGCGCAGCGCCTGCTCCTATCAGCAACGCTGTCGCTGTTGTTGCTACTACTAAAAATATTTTTCGCATAATTCAAGATTTTTTGTCAATAATTCAAAATTCACAGCTACGTTAGAACGGCAACCCGATAATAAAGTGGATGTTGCTACCGCTTGGGCTGGTTGCGCCGGATATTTTGTCGAAGCCGTAGCCCCAGTCAATGCCCAGCAGCCCAATCATAGGCAGCATGAGGCGTACGCCCGCACCGGCGGAGCGCTTTACCGAAAATGGGTTGAAGGACTTCATATCCGACCATGCGTTGCCTGCCTCAAAAAATACCAAACCGTATATGGTTGACTGCGGCGAGAGAATGAACGGGTAGCGCAGCTCTACCGTAAATTTGTCGTAAACGTTGGCTATTTGTACGCCGTTGGAAATCGGGGTGAGCGAGCTGTTTTTGTATCCGCGCAGCCCGACAGTTTCAATGCCGTAGAGGTTGTAGCCTCCCAAGCCGTCGCCGCCCACATCAAAACCCTCAAAGGGCGAGTAGCCCAAATCTTTGTTGAAGTATCCAAGGTAGCCAAACTGCGTTTTGAGCGCAAACACAAAATCGCCTGCAATTTGGTTGAACCACGTCAAGCGGAACGACCACTTATGGTACTCAATCCACCGGTATTTTTCCTTGTCCGTCAGGTTGGGGTCGGTGTAGCTGAGGCCGTTGAACAGCGAGTAGGGGGGCGTAATTTGCAGCCCTATGGACAGCTCGGAGCCGCGCCGGGGATAAATGGGCTGGTCGGTTGAGTTACGTCCAAGCACCGTTTTTACGCTGAAGTTGTTCGATATGCCGTCGGTAAAAATGAACTGCCCCGTCCAGTTGTTGAGCCTGTACTGCTGGTAGTCGACGGAGTTGTACAGCGTAAAGTAGTTGTCGGGCCACTTGAGGCGCTGCCCCAGCCCCACAGAGGCTCCCAGCACCGACATGCTCATGTCGCCCGTTTGGTAAAAGTAAACGCTGTTGTTTTGGTTGGTGTAGTATAGCGAAACCGATAGCGATTGCGGCTTTCGTCCGCCAAACCAAGGCTCGGTAAAGCCAAGGCTGATGGCCTTGTAGTACGAGCCGTTGGTTTGCCCGCGAATGGTGAGGGTTTGGTTGTCGCCCGAAGGCAGCGGCTTCCACGCATCCTTGTTGAAGATGTTGCCCATCGAAAAGTTGGTAAGCTTTAGGCCGATGGTGCCCACAAACATGCCCGCGCCCCAGCCGCCCGAAAGCTCTATCTGGTCGTTGGGTTTTTCTTCTACAATGTAGGTAATGTCCACCGTTTCGTCTGCCTGATTGGGGTTGAGCTTTGGTTCGAGCTTTTCGGGGTCAAAATGCCCCATTTGCGCCAGCTCGCGCACGGAGCGGATGATTTGCGTTTTGCTGAACAAATCGCCCGGACGTGTCCATATTTCGCGGCGAATAACGTGCTCGTTGGTTTTGGTGTTGCCCTGTATAAAAATGTTGTTGATGGTGGCCTGCTTACCCTCGCGTATGCGTATTTCCAAGTCCACCGAATCGCCGTCAATGCGCACCTCGGTAGGCTGAACGTCGAAAAAGAGGTAGCCGTCGTCCATGTACAGGGTGCTTACCGAGTTGGTTTCGTCGGTGCGCAGGTTTTTGTCCAGCGCCACCATGTCGTACACATCGCCCTTGCGCAGCCGCAGAATGTTGCCCAGCGCTTCCGACGGGTAGCGCGTATTGCCCACCCACGAGATGTTGCGGAAGTAGTACTTTTTCCCTTCGTACACCGTAAACTTCAGCCCCACGCGCTTGCTATTGATAGTCCACATGGAATCGCTCAAGATGGCGGCATCGCGGTAGCCCTTTTCGTTGTAGTAGTCCAGAATGTGCTGCCGGTCTTCGTCCAGCTTTTTTTCGATATACTTGGTTGAGCGCCAAAAGGTGTACCAGCGCCTGCGGTGCACCTCCTTCATTGCGCCGCGCAGCTTTGCGTCGCTTACCTGCGAGTTGCCTTCAAACTCTATCTCGGCAACGCGCACCTTGCTGTTTTTGTTCACCTCAAACACCACGCGCACGCCGTTGCCAATGGAGGTATCGGGCGTAACGGTAGCGCCTACCTCCACGTTTCGATTTCCCTTTTCGTAGTAAAACCGCTTGATGATGTCAATGCAGGCGCTCTTGAGGTGCTCCGAGTACTCGCTGCCGCGCCGGATGTGCAGCGTACCCTGCAAATCCTCCTTTTCTCCCTTCTTCACGCCTTTAATATCGTAGCTGAGAATACGGGAGCGCTCTTCGAGGTAGATGTCCAGCACCATTTTGTCGCCCACAACTTTGGCAGCCGACAGCTTTACGTTGGAGAACATGCCGTTGGCCCAAAACTTTTTGATGGCTTGCGAAATTTGGTCGCTCGGAATGGTAATGGTATCGCCCCGCGAAAAGCCGGAAATGTTGATGATTTGGTCGGAGTTGTAGTACTTCACGCCCGATATGGTAATGTCGGAAATCACGTATTTTTTAGGAGACGAGTAGTCTTTGGAGAGCAAAACCTCGCTCACCGCTTCTTCTTCTTCCTCCTCACCCTCTTCCTTTTGCTCCTGCTTGACCTCCAAAGCTGCACTTGCCGCGCTGTCTGCCACAGCGCCAATACCCTCGCCGACATCGCCGGCGCTACTCGTAGCCTGCGCCCAGCCGAAAAAGGGTATGGCAAGGAGCATGCATATAGCTAAGAATTTATCCAACATTATATATTAATTTGTACTTACCAATTGTTCTTTCTCATTATGCTTATTCTTCGGTCACGCGCCCAAACCGGCGCTCACGCTTCTGAAATTCTTTTATTGCCTCTGCAAAATGCTGCTTGCCGAAATCCGGCCACAGCACCGGCGTAAAGTACAGCTCGCTGTACGCTATTTGCCAAATTAGGAAGTTGCTCACGCGCAAGTCGCCTCCTGTTCTTATAAAGAGGTCGGGGTCGGGCATGCCCGATGTACTCAGGTACGATGCCAGCAGCGCTTCGTCCACGTCGGCAGCGCTCAGCTTACCCTGCTCTGCGTCGCGGCACATTTGCCTCACGGCGGTGGTAATATCCCAGCGGCCGCTGTAGCTCAGTGCGATAACCAGCGTCATGCCGGTATTTTTTGCGGTTGACCGTATAATGTTCTTCAGCTTGCTCTGCACTTTTTGGGGTAGCGCCGGCGCATCGCCGATAGTGGTAAACTTAATATTGTTGCGGTTGAGCGTCACCTCCTCTTTATCAATAGCGTCAACCAGCAGCGACATGAGGGCGTTGACCTCAATTTTAGGGCGCGCCCAATTTTCGGTAGAAAAGGCGTACAGCGTAAGGTACTTTACGCCTTGCTCTGCCGCCGCCTCTGCGATAGCGCGTACAGCGTCCACTCCGTTTCGATGCCCAAACATGCGCTGCAAGCGACGCTGCTTTGCCCAGCGTCCGTTGCCATCCATGATAACGGCAACATGTTGAGGAATGTTATGCTCTTGTAGGGTCTGCTGTTCGGCCATATTTATTTTACTATTCCTTTGCTACTTCAATTTTGCTACTTCAATCATGACAGCATCCTTTTTCGGATAGCTGATAGGTAAGGTAAACTCCAATGTAAGAAATCCAGTCGTTGTTGTTGAGCGTTTTTTCCGATGAAATCCGCACATTTTCCCAGCCGTCCAGATTATCGTTAAATGTCTTGCGAAGCGTACACTCAGCGCCCAGCGTAAAGCGGTAGGCAATACGATACCTTGCCCCCACGGCAACGGGAAATTGCACAAACGGCGCTCCCCTGCTGTAGCCTACCCCTGCGCCCAGGGCAAAGTATGGCGAAAACGCCTGCTTTTTCGGGTCGTGCTCCAGCGGATCGTACGGCATAAAGCCAAACTCAAGGCGGGCATCTATATCAAAAAAAAGCTGGTTAAATGCCGTCGGCTTTTGGTACGATACGTTAGACGCCAAGCGGCCCTCGTGGGTAGAGGGGTCGCTCCGAATATTGCCAGCTCCTAAGCCTATCCTCAGGTTATAGTACTCCGACATCGAATAGTGTACCAGCCCACCAACGTAAACGCCCGGGTAACGCATAACGAAAGCCGAGCTGAAATCGCCTATGTACGAAGAGGCGCTTACCAGCCCGCCAACGCTCATATTCTCTTGAGCCACGACAAAAGACGGCGTTATCAGCATTGCAGAAAAAAACAGTATGGCAAATCTCAAACTTTTCATGCAAATTTTATCTGCTTTATATGGGTTCACCCGGTGGCGGAGGATTGGCATATCAGACAAAAGTAGCCATAATATTGCTATGTACCACAGGTTACACCTACTGTTAACATATAATAACCATAAAATGTCTATCCACGCGCATCTGATCCCCACAGCAATTTTTTGCGCAGGGTTTGGTAGAAGTTGATTTGTTTGAGCTTGATAAGCCCTACCGTTGCCGTTGCCTTTTGCACCCTCAGCTTGGTGCTCGTTGGCAGCTCGTACGATTTATTATCAACTCCGACGATAAGCCGGCCTTCGCGCGTAGCCATTTCCAGCTCCAGCAGCGACGAATCGGGGATGATTACAGGCCGTATGTTCAAGCTGTGCGGAGCAATGGCCGATACAATGAAGCACTGCGCGTCGGGCGCAACGATAGGTCCGCCCGCGCTCAGCGAGTAGGCCGTAGAGCCGGTAGGCGTGGCGACAATTATGCCGTCAGCCCAGTAGTTGTTGAGAAGTTCTCCGTTGATGTGCACGTTGATTTTGGCAATGGGTGCGCCGCGCTTTTGGAGGCATACCTCGTTGAGCACGTACTGCTGCTGGTCGGCGCATCCCTCTACCTGCAGGAGAGTGCGGCGCTCTACGTCGAAATCTCCGGCTAAAATGCACCTCATCGCCTCCTCCACTTTATCAATAGAAACGCTTGGCAAAAAACCAAGCCGCCCTGTACTTATGCCTACCAGCGGTATGTTTGTGCCGAAAACCAGCGAGGCTGCGTTGAGGAAAGTTCCGTCGCCGCCAATGCTCATGAGGCATAGCACCTCCGACGACAGCTCCTTTGCATCGGCAAACAGCGTTACTATCGGCTGCAGCAGCTCACGCTCATTGCTCGATAAACTATAAAAAAACGGCTCATACAGTAGCGTTGTTACTCCTTTGTCGCGCAAGCGCCACGCCAGCCGTGATGTACCTTCGGCTTGCCGCGCTACACTATTGCGGCTATAAATAGCTATTTGCATTATTAATTTAGTTCCAAGGTAATTTTTTTCTCATATCTCTCTACAATCTAATCCTAATCCGGCTTGCTTTTTTGTTCGTGTCCGATAGCGAAATAAAAATGCTAATTTCGCAGAAATATTTGGTTTTTCAACATCGAAAAGGATGGATAAGCTGTAAATAATGTTTACGCCAACAAAAAAAAACGGCCATCCACCTTGTGGACGGCCGGCTTTACTCCTAAAACAGGGTCAAGACTATTCGCGAGGGCGAGCAACGTTTACACGCATGTGGCGACCTCCTACTTCCTTGTCGTTTAGGGCTTCGATGGCAGCATTGCCTTCGGTTTCATTGTCCATCTCAACAAAGCCATAGCCTTTGGAACGGCCGGTTACTCTGTCGCCAATGATCTTCGCACTTGTTACATTACCGTATGTAGCAAATTCGTTTCTCAAATCCTCCTCTTTCATTGAGTAGGCAATGTTACCAACATAAATCGTCATAAAACAAAAATTAAGTGAGTGAAATAAAAATTAGTAGTGCAAATATAGTAAATTTTTCATCGTTCTCGCGTTAAAACTCAAAAAAAATCAGTTTTAACAAAAAATAAGGCATCCGACTTTAACCATACATCTATAACGTATTGAATTTCAATTATATATAAAAATGGAAAATCTTGAAGAAATATAGTTGCAGCGAATTTGGCTAAATCGTAAAGATTTCTTACCTTTGCATCCCTTTGGCAGGCGTATTTTGTTGGCTGCCAAAGTACGCCAAAGCACGCCAAAGCACATAACCACGCCCCTTTAGCTCAGTGGTAGAGCAGCTGTTTCGTAAACAGCAGGTCGTCAGTTCAAATCTGATGAGGGGCTCTGCAAATTCTATCGAAGAAAGCTGCAAAAAAAAACCTCGCGAAAAAATCGCGAGGTTTTTTTTTGCGATAAGCGCGCTGCAAGGCAGCTACGTGTTCATCCCTCCGCACACATGAATCACCTGCCCGCTAACGTATGAGGACAGGTCTGAGGCCAGGAACAGCGCTACGTTGGCCACATCTTCGGGGGTGCCGCCGCGCTTGAGGGGGATGCTTTCCGCCCACTTGGCCTTTACTTCATCGCTCAGCTGGTTGGTCATGTCGGTGATGATAAATCCCGGCGCAATGGCGTTGGCGCGAATACCGCGCGACCCCAGCTCCTTGGCTACCGATTTGGCAAGGCCAATCAGCCCGGCTTTGGAGGCCGAATAGTTGGCCTGCGCTGCGTTTCCGCTCACGCCTACCACCGAGCTCATGTTGATAATGCTGCCCGCTTTTTGGCGCATCATGGTAGGTACAACAGCGTGCGTAAAGTTGAACGCCGACTTCAGGTTTACGTTGATGACCGTGTCCCACTGCGCCTCGCTCATGCGCATGAGCAGGCCGTCGCGCGTGATGCCGGCGTTGTTGACCAAAATATCAATACGGCCAAAATCCTTTACAATCTGCTCTACTACGCTATGCGTATCCTCGTACAGCGCGGCGTTCGAGGCGTACCCTTTGGCCTTTACGCCAAGGGCGGCAATTTCGGTTTCGGTCTGCTTTGCGTTGTCGTCAATGGCCAAATCGGTGAACGCTACGGCAGCGCCTTCCGACGCCAGCTTGAGCGCAATAGCCTTGCCAATGCCGCGCGCAGCGCCGGTTACAACGGCAACCTTACCTTCTAACAGTTTCATGTTTTTGAGTTTAATAGTGATTTTATAAGTGAAAAAAAAATATGCTGAACAGCGCTATACGGCAAGCGTCGGCAAGCCTCAGCAAAGCTTCAGCTCTGCCGCAATAGCGTCTATTTTTTTGTCCAGCGCTTGGGTAACGCTGTCAAACTCGGCAGCGCTGCCAAGGCTTTCGCGCACGCCGAAGTAGAACTTTATTTTGGGTTCTGTCCCCGACGGGCGCACCGATACTATGCTGCCATCCTCAGTTACGTACTGCAGCACGTTCGACGTGGAGGGCTGGTCGATAGCTTTCGCAGCGCCGCTCTTTACGCTTTTCACCTCCAGCGTTTGGTAGTCGTATATTTCTTTTACGTCAGAGCCGGCAAGGCTTTTGGGAGGGTTGGCGCGGAAATCGCGCATCATCTGCTGAATGGCCTCCAAACCTTCCTTGCCCTTTTTGGTGATTGAGATTTGCCGCTCCTTGTAGTAGCCAAATTTTTTGTAGATGTCGAGTAGCAGGTCGAACATGCTCATCCCCTGCTCTTTTGCCCACGCCGTAACTTCGGCAGCAAGGCCGCAGCTCACAATGGAATCCTTGTCGCGCACCAGCTCGCCCACGTTGAAGCCAAAGCTCTCCTCGCCGCCGCCAATGTAAGTTTTTTTGCCCTCGTACTTGCGCACAAGCTCGGCAATGTACTTAAATCCGGTGTAGCAGTTGTACCATTCCACGCCAAACGCCTCGGCAATGTCGGCAACAAGGTTGGTGGTAACGATGGTTTTTACGGTATACTCCTTGCCCTGCAGCTTACCCAGCTCTTTCCAGCGGAGCAGCAGGTAGTAGGTAAAAATGGAGTTTGTCTGGTTTCCGTTGAGGATAAAGAAGTCACCTTTTTTATCGCGCACCGCCAGCGCAATGCGGTCGGCGTCGGGGTCGGTGGCGAGCACCAGCTCGGCGTCGGTAGCCAAAGCTTTGTCGATGGCCATTTTGAGCGCTGCTGGCTCTTCGGGGTTGGGCGAGTAAACGGTGGGGAAATTACCGTCGTTCACATCCTGCTCGGGCACGTGGATAATGTTTGTAAATCCCATGCGGCGGAGCATAGCCGGCGCCATTTTTACGCCGCAGCCGTGCAGGGGCGTATAAACAATTTTTATGTCCTTATGGCGCTCAATGGCTTCCGGCGACAGCCTCAGCAAGCCCTCAATACCGCTGAGGTAAGCCTCGTCAACGTCTTTACCGATGATTTCGATGCTGCCGCTTCCGCCCGTAAACTTTACCTGCGAGAGGCTGGTGATTTTATTCACCTCGGCAATAATATTTTTGTCGTGCGGCGCTGTAACCTGCGCGCCGTCGTCCCAGTAGGCTTTGTATCCGTTGTACTCCTTGGGGTTGTGCGAGGCGGTAACCATCACGCCGCTCTGGCAGCCAAGCAGGCGAATGGCAAAGCTCAGCTCCGGCGTGGGGCGCAGCGCGTCGAAAAGGTACGCCTTGAAGCCGTTTGCCGCAAAAATATCCGCTACAATTTTGGAGAAAGCTTCGCTGTTGTTGCGGCAGTCGTGCGCAATAGCCACCTTGATTTGCGGCAGGTTGGCAAAGCTTTGCTTGAGGTAGTTTGCCAGCCCTTGCGTAGCCATGCCCACGGTGTACTTGTTCATGCGGTTGGTGCCAACGCCCATTACTCCGCGCAGGCCGCCTGTGCCGAACTCCAAATTTTGGTAAAAGCAATCTACCAGCTCTTCGAGCTTGTTTTGCGCTATTAGGTCGCGAATATGCTTTTTGGTTTCGCTGTCGTAGCCATCATCGCTGAGCCACGAGCTTACGCTTACCGGCACTTGCAGGTTTTTCACTTCTTGATTTGTTTCGCTCATGCTGTAATAGTTTTTGGGTTTGTTTGATTTACATTAATTCTGATTTACATTAATTTTATTCGGGTTCTATCATTTTAAGGTGGTGTGCAAACGGTGCAAAATTTTTTTTACCTTTGCAAAGGTAATAAATAATTTACTTGATTTGCTCAGCTGTATCCTAATTTCCAAAATCATCAAAACAAAAATTTTATGTTCAAAAATCATCCCAAAGGGCTGCTGGTGCTTGCCCTGACCAACATGGGCGAGCGGTTTGGCTACTACACCATGCTTGCCATTTTAACCTTGTACATACAGGCAAAGTTTGGACTTTCCTCTTCGGCAACCGGCCTTATCTACGGAACATTCCTGGGCTTGGTTTACTTTTTGCCGCTGGTAGGCGGCTTTTTTGCCGACAAAATACTGGGCTACAGCAAGTCAATTTTGCTGGGAACGCTCGTTATGTTTGCGGGCTACCTGCTGCTTGCCGCGCCAAGCGAAGCCGACGCCACCGGCAAGGCGATGATGTTTGCGGCGCTGCTGCTAATTGCCCTGGGCACGGGATTTTTTAAGGGCAACCTGCAAGTGCTGGTAGGCAACCTGTACGAGTCGGACATATACAAGGCAAAGCGGGATGTGGCGTTTTCCATATTCTACATGTTCATCAACATCGGCGCGTTCTTTGCCCCAAGCATGGCCAACAGCATCAACAACGCCTTTTTGGCAAAGGACAGCTTTACCTACGATGCCTCTATCGCAACAAGCTACGTGGCGCTCAACGACCGCGTGGTGGACGAAGCCGATTTTGTGGCCGGCGTATTCGCCAACCACAAAGGCGCACCCGCAACAGCCGGGGATAGCGCAGAGGTTGTAAAAAAGGCAAAGAAGAAGGAGGGCGTTATATTTGCGAGCGACAGGGACGAGCTGCTCTTTAAGCTCAAAGCCGCCGGGCTGCACCAGCTCACCATATCGGGGCGGCTTAGCGGTACGCCGCTGCTGCCGGTTTCGCGCGAAGACTACGCGCTTATCTCCAGCCGCAACCCCAGCGAGGCCGAGGGCAAAGCTGCCGTGAGGTTGCGCATCGAAAATACCGACGTTGACGACCCTGCCATTTTTGGCGAAGCCGGCAACCCGCAAGCCTTTGCCACCAACTTCGGGAAGTACTACGTCTCCAACGCGCTGAGCAAGTCGTACAGCCTTGCATTTGGCGTTGCCTGCATTAGCCTGCTGATTTCGGTGCTGATATTCCTGCTGTTCAAAAAAACGTGGAAGCCGGTTGATAAAACGCACCGGCAGCAGCTGCAGGAGGCAGCCCGGACAGGCAAAAAGGATGAGCAGCTGGTGGCGCTCTCGCCTGCAGAAGTCAGGGAGCGGATAATTGCGCTGTTCCTCGTGTTCTTTGTGGTAATCTTCTTTTGGATGTCGTTCCACCAAAACGGCCTGTGCATGACGTTTTTTGCCCGTGACTATACGCAAAGCCAAATTTCGCCGCTGCTCAACATGGCGTTTTCGCTGCTGGCAATCATTCCGTTTATCGTGTTCATGTACGGCATTTACCTTTCTACCATGGGGCTTTTTGGCGGCAAGCGCAACGCAAAAGCGGGCATTACGCTCATCCTGCTGGGCATAGGTGGGCTGCTTGCCGACTACCTTATCGACGTAAAAAGCGCCGCCGAATCGCTCAGCAGCATGGTTACCATAACGCCGCAAATCTTTCAGCAGTTCAACCCGCTGTTCATCATCCTGCTCACGCCGCTGTCCGTAGGGCTGTTCACCTACCTTGCCGGCAAATCCAAAGAGCCGTCGGCGCCCCGCAAAATCGGGTACGGAATGTTCCTTGCCGCTGTCGGGTTTATCATTCTGCTGGCAGCCTCCGTTGGGCTTCCGGCGCCGGCAGATGTAAACGGCATTTCGGACACGCTGGTTTCCCCGAGCTGGCTCATCGGAACTTACCTTGTGCTCACCCTGGCGGAGCTGTTTCTAAGCCCTATGGGAATTTCGTTTGTATCCAAAGTTGCGCCGCCGCAGTACAAGGGCATGATGCAGGGCGGATGGTTTGCCTCCACCGCCATTGGCAACCTGCTGGTGGGCGTGCTGGGCGCTTTTTGGGACAAGCTCTCTCTCGTTGCTTTTTGGGGAGTGCTCATCGCCTGCTGCCTGCTCTCGGCGCTGTTCATCTTCTCCATCATGAAGCGGCTGGAGAGAGCTACAACGTGATAACGCGCTGCGCCCTCTGTGCGCCTCTGCGAAAATTCGGCGCAGAGGGCATAGAGGGCGCAGAGCTTCTTCCCCTCCTCTGCCATTCCCGCAAAGGCAGGAATCCTCCTACAAGCACTTCACGGCGGTCAAACACACGAGATTTTAGACGCTGCTTCTGTTCTGTTTTTGAAACCGAGGATGCCTCAAAAGTAGTGTGTACACTCAAACAGCTGGGGTTACAGGTTGGCGTTGTCGTCGGCATCTACGGCGGACATTACGTCCACGTCGTCGTCGCTGCCGGCAATGTCGTCGCCGCCGTCAACAATGGGGCTGATAACGCTGTCCAAAATGTCGTCGTCATCTTTGAGGTGCGTATCTATTTTTACGTCAACCTTAACGAGGTAGGTGGTTTCTTCGGTTTCGAGCATTACTGCGTGAAAAAAGTCTGTTTCGGTTCTGTTGACTTTTATCACGTAGTCATTCCAGCCGTTTGGGTACTTCTCCCGCAGCAGCTCGAGCTGCTCGGGCGTGAGGTTTTTGAAGTGCACCACCACGCGGCGCTTGCCGGTACCTATCCCGATTCGCGGCAGGTTACGCTTTTCCTGCTTCTGGTTGACATTTGACGTTGCTGGGGCTTGCGAAGTAGCGGCAGCACTTTTTGCTGAAGGGTTGGGCTGAACTTTTGGCGCCGCTGCTTTTTTTGCGGGAGCGGTGGCAGCAGATTTTTTGACTACCGGCCTTGCCGCCGATTTTGCCGCAGGCTTGGTTGCCTTTTTGGCGGGAGCAGCCGCAGGCTTTTTGGCTATCGGCTTTGCCGTCGATTTTACCGCAGGCTTGGTTACCGTTTTGGCGGACGGCTTGGCGGCAGGTTTAGCAGCAGGCTTGGTTACCTTCTTGGCAATCGGCTTAGCCGCAGGTTTAGCCGCAGGCTTGGCAATCGGCTTGGCGGCAGGTTTTGCCGCAGGCTTGGTTGCCTTCTTGACAATCGCCGGCTTGGCGGCAGGTTTGGTTCCCTTTTTGACAATCGCAGGCTTGGCGGCAGGTTTAGCTGCAGGCTTGGCTACCTTCTTGACAATCGGCTTGGCGGCAGGTTTAGCCGCAGGCTTGGCTACCGGCTTGGCGGCAGGTTTTGCTGTCGTTTTTGTGGGCGTGCTCTTTTTTACAGCAGGCTTTACAGCTTTCTTGGGAGCAGCTGCCGTCGCGCTCTTTGTAGCAGGCTTAGCCTTGCTGACGCCGGTAGCGACAACTTTTTTATTCGTAGCGGGCTTTGCTGTGCTCTTTTTTGCGGGAGCGGCTTTCACCGTTTTTTTCGCTATTGGCGCGGCTGTTTTCGCTGCCGATTTTTTTGCTACAGGCTTTGCTATGCTTTTCTTTTTAACAGGGCTTACTGCTTTCTTTTTTGTTGCCATAAATATTTCATTTTCGTATAAAAAATAAATCTCTTGTCCGTTATTATGATTCTACGGTGCAATAATACGCTATTTTTATATTAGCATACATGTACGTCTGTATTAAATTGTATAAAAAATAAAGAATTTATATTTAATGCCATTTTGTTATATGCGTAAATAATTTATTATCACCTATTTATTGCTTTAAGCAGGAAGTAGCTGCCCGTCGCTGCTTTCGAGCAAATCGGGTCGTAATCGCGCTGTACGCTCCAGCGCCTGCTCCTCCTGCCACTTGGCAATCTCCCTAAAGTTGCCCGACAGCAGCACCTCCGGCACCTTCCAGCCGTTGAAGTCCGCGGGGCGCGTGTACACCGGCGCCGAGAGCAGGTTGTCCTGAAACGAGTCGCTTAGCGCCGACGTTTCGTTGGAAATAGCGCCGGGCAGCAGCCGCACCACGCTATCTACCACAACGGCAGCCGCAAGCTCCCCGCCCGTGAGCACGTAGTCGCCTACCGAGAGCTCGCGCGTTACGAGGCGCTCGCGCACCCTGTGGTCAACCCCCTTGTAGTGCCCGCACAGGATGATGATACTTTTTTTGGTTGACAAATGGTTTGCCGCGAGCTGGCTGTACTTTTCTCCGTCGGGCGTCATGAAAATAATATCATCGTACGCGCGCTCCGCCTTGAGCTTTTCTATGGCCGCAAAAATGGGCGCAACCTTCATCACCATTCCGGCGTCGCCGCCAAAGGAGTAGTCGTCCACGCTGCGGTGCTTGTCGGTGGCGTAGTCGCGAAGGTTGTGCACGCATATTTCAACAATACCCTTTGCCTGCGCCCGCTTGATGATGGAGTGCCCAAAGGGACTTTCGAGCAGTTCCGGGACAACTGTAAGAATATCTATACGCATAATTCAAATTTGTGATTTTACTTTGAAATAATTATTTTTTTTCGACAAACGTACTCGAAGTTTGCAAGATACGCAAAGCCAATTGCTATAACAGCAGTAAAAAAAAGTGAAAATTAGAGAAAATTCGTGCATACCAAGCAAAAATGCTATATTTGCACGTTTATAATTCGCCCCTAATTAAAGCATAATTAAATTACGCCATGGAATCTCAAGAAATTCATAACGAGTATTTTGAAGGGAAAGATGCTGATACTCAGCCGTTGCAGGAAATGGTTGATTTTTCGGAAGAAGAAACGCAGCTGGCCGCTTCGTCGGACGAGCTGCAAATAGACGACGATAACGACAATGTCGACACCGACATTGAGCTGATGTCGCCTGCTGCCGCCGCCTACGACGGCTTGAGCCGCGCGGCGCTGCCGGATGTGCTGGCAAAGCTGCTGGATGAAAAATCGGCGCAAGACCTCAAAGGCGAGGTTGAAGCCATTAAGGTGGCTTTCTACAAAAAATTGACGCTGGAGCAGGAGCAGCTACGCCGCGAATTTTTGGAGCAAAACGGCTCCGCCGAGGCTTTCGTCCTGCCCGACGACGACTTGGAAGCAAGGTTCAAAGCGCTGTTTGCAAGGTACAAAAAAATACGCGCCGACTTGGCAGTAAAGCAGGAGCAGGAGCGCGAGGATAACCTTGCTCAAAAGCTGGCCATCATAGAAGAGCTGAAATGCTTGCTGGAGCGCCATGATGATTTTAGCACCATATTCAGCGATTTTAAGCACCTGCAAGTTCGCTGGCGGGCTATCGGCGCGGTGCCGCAAGCTAAGCAAAAAGAGATTTGGGATGTGTACAACTACAACGTGGAGAAGTTCTACGATGTGGTAAAAATAAACAAGGAGCTGCGCGAGCTTGACTTTAAAAAGAATTTTGAGCTCAAGCAGCTGCTGTGCGAAAAATCGGAGGAGCTGCTGCTCAGAGACGATGTGGTGAAGGCTTTCCGCGAGCTGCAAAAGTACCACGAGCAGTGGCGCGATGTAGGCCCTGTGTCTGCCGAATTTAGGAACTCTCTGTGGGAACGGTTTAAAAACGCTACCGCGCAGATAAACAAAAAGCACACCGACTACTTTGAGCAGCAAAAGGTAGAGCAGCAAAATAACTGGCAGCTGAAGCTGGCGCTGTGCGAAAAAGCAGAGGAGCTGCTGGCTACCACGCCCCAGCAGATGAAAGAGTGGGGCGAAAAAATGCAGCTGCTACTCGACCTGCAAAAAATGTGGAAAACCATTGGGGCTGCTCCGCGCAAGGAAAGCAACAAAGTTTTTCACCGCTTCAAGTCGGCATGCAGCTCGTTTTTTGACAGCCGCCGCGCTTTCTTTTCCGAGCAAAAAGCCGAAGCGCAGCACAACCTTCAGCAGAAGTTAGACCTGTGCGCTCAGGCGGAAATTCTCTCCGAAAGCGACGATTGGAAAAAAACAACCGACGAGCTGATAAAGCTGCAAGCGCAGTGGAAGAAAATTGGCCCGGTGCCCCACAAGCAATCGGATGCCGTGTGGAAGCGCTTTCGCACGGCATGTAACAAATTTTTTGACAGCAAAAAAGAGCATTTTGCAACCCAAGACGCTCGCTACGACGAAAATTTGCAGAAAAAAGAGGAGCTGATTACAGAGATAAAAAATTTTACACCTTCCGACAATCCTTCCGATAACCTTGCGGCCATCAAAGAATTTCAGCAGCGCTGGACGGAGGTGGGCTACGCTCATCTAAAGCACAAGGAGCGCCTGCAAAAAGCCTACCGTGAAGCCATCGACACGCTGTTTGAAGCGCTGCACGTTAGCGACACCGACCGCGAGCTCATCAACTTCAAAACGCGCATAGACTCCTCGCTGCCCAAGGGCGGCAAGGGGCACGAGCGCGAAAAGCTGGTGCAACACCTCCGACATTTAGAGAGCGACATACAGCTGTGGGAAAATAATATCGGATTTTTTGCGCACTCAAAAAACGCCGAAAAGCTGGTGCAGGAGGTGAGAAACAACATCGAAAAAGCACGGCGCGACGTATCGCTAACACAACAAAAATTAGAGCTACTCGCAACACATAAAACGAAATAATTACACTACACACAACACTACACACTACACACAACACACGACATGGATAAAAATACGATTTACGGTTTTCTTGCTATTGGGGCTATCCTCATAGGTTTTAGCTACTACACTTCGAAACAATCCGAAAAATATGCGCTCGAGAAGCGCCGTCTTGACTCAACTGCGGCAGTACAAATTGCTACCGAAAGAATTTCCAACGCGGCGGCGGCGGCGACAACGATGCCATCGGCTGCCGGCGCGGTAGCCAAACCGCAAAATGCGCTGCCTGCAAGCGAACCGTTGGCGCAAGCCGCACAGGGCGAGCAGCAGCTTTACACCATCGAAAATGACGTGATTGCCGTAACGCTCACCAACCAGGGCGGCCGCGTGTACTCGGTGGAGCTCAAAAATTACCACGCCTACAACAGCAAGCCGCTGACGCTCTTTGAAGGCGACAAAAATGATTTTGCGCTTACCTTTTACACCAACGACAGCCGCAACTTTACAACCTCCAGCTTTTACTTTACCCCGCAAACCGCCGTATCTTCGTACAAGCTGGCGGAGGGCGATGCTGCCTACACCTTTGTGCTGCGGCTACAGGTGGGCGAGGGGCAGCATATAGACTACGAATATACGCTGCGCAAAGGCTCGTACATGGTTGACTTCAACCTGAAGCTGGTGGGGCTGCGCAACGTTACCAACGCCGATTTGCTGTGGTCGTACAACGCTTTTCAGCAGGAAAAAGCCTTCGACAACGAAAATAACTACAGCACGGTAGCGTACAGCTACCCGGGCGAAGCCGACATCGAAGAGCTGGGGTTAGGCTCCGGAAACGAAGAAGAAACCGTAAAAACACGCCTGCAGTGGATAGCGTTCAAGCAGCAATTCTTTTCCTCCATTTTGATTGCCATGGACGAAAACTTTAACGGCGCTTACATGGGCTACACCACCTACAAGCCCGGTAACAGGGAGAATTTTCTCAAGCAGTACGTGGCCAACGTTCAGCTGCCGATACTGTCGGCGCAGCACGAGCAGGACGTGCCAATGGCATTCTACTTTGGCCCCAACCACTACAGCACGCTTAAATCTTACGAGAGTAACTTCCACAAGCTGGTACCGCTGGGTGGCTGGATTATAGGCTGGATAAACAGGCTGGTGGTTATCCCTATTTTTGACCTGCTGGGAAAATATATCAGCAGCTACGGCCTCATTATCCTCATCCTTACCGTCATCATAAAGCTTGTGCTGTTTCCGCTGACGTTCAAATCCTACCTTTCGTCGGCCAAAATGCGCCTGCTGAAGCCCGATGTGGACAGGATTTCGCAAAAGTACACCAAAAAGGAAGACGCCATGAAAAAGCAGCAGGAAACGATGGCGCTGTACAAAAAAGCAGGGGCAAGCCCTATGGGTGGCTGCCTGCCTATCGTTGTTCAGCTTCCGATTTTGATTGCCATGTTCCGGTTTTTTCCGGCCTCTATTGAGCTGCGGCAGCAATCCTTCCTTTGGGCAGACGACCTCTCGGGGTTTGACTCCATCCTTAACCTGCCCTTCACCATTCCGTTCTACGGCGACCACATCAGCCTGTTTACGCTGCTTATGGCGGCGGCGCTGTTCGTGTCGTCGCGCATGAGCATGTCGCAAACGCCCGATACGGGGATGCCCGGCATGAAGTTCATGACGCTCTACCTGATGCCCGCCATGATGCTTTTTTGGTTTAACAACTACGCGGCAGGGCTAAGCTACTACTACTTCCTGTCCAACTTAATTACCATTGGGCAAAACTTCGCCACGCGCCGCATGGTCAACGAGGATAAGCTGCATGCGCGAATGAAGGAAAACAGCAAAAAACCGGTGAAAAAATCGCGCTTTCAGGCCAAGCTGGAGGAAATGGCGCGTAAGCAGCAGCAACAGCAACGAGGCAGGAGATAGCGCGTAATGCACACAATGCACCCACTGCGCAGTAAAAGAATAGCGGCTGCCGGCGTGGCGCTGGCTATGCTGACATCGGCGCTGCTGGTTGCCGACGTGCTGCTGGGGTCGGAGCCTGTGCCGCTCTCTACGGCGTGGCGCGCGCTGCTTGGCGCAGAGCCATCGCACTTGTCGCAAATCATACTCGCCTACCGCCTTCCCAAGGCAATGGTAGCCTTGCTTGTTGGCGTATCCCTATCTGTAAGCGGCCTGCAAATGCAAACAGTTTTTCGCAATCCTCTTGCCGACCCCTACATTCTGGGCGTAAGCTCGGGGGCGGGCTTGGGGGTGGCGCTGTTCGTCATGGGGTACTCCGTTTGGGGGACAACGGCTGTGGGTGCGCTGCTGGCAAGCATGGGCTACGCTGCGTCGGCATGTGTTGGCGCGGCGCTCATTATGGGCATTATGCTTACTGTCTCCATGCGCGTGCGCGACATCATGGCAATGCTCATTTTGGGAGTGATGATTGGCAGCGCAACATCGGCTATCATCAGCGCGCTGCAATACTTCAGCCGCGAGGCGGCGCTCAAATCGTACGTGCTGTGGACAATGGGCGGCTTGGGTAACGTAACCTCCACGCAGCTCTACGTGCTGACGGCCGTTACCCTTGCGGGCAGCGTACTCGCCCTGCTATCCGTCAAAACGCTCAACGCGCTGATGCTGGGCGAGAGTTACGCCCGCAGCATTGGCTACAACGTCGGCAGAAGCCGCCTTGCCGTCATGCTGACGGCAACCCTGCTCACCGGCACGGCAACCGCCTTTTGCGGCCCCATTGGGTTTATCGGCGTGGCGGTTCCGCACGTAGCGCGTATGCTCATTCGCGAAGCCGACCACCGCTACCTCCTGCCCATCACCATGCTGCTGGGGGCGGTAGCCATGCTGCTGTGCGATGTGATTTCGTCCCTGCCCGGGTACGAAACGTCGCTACCCATCAATACGGTAACGTCGCTGCTGGGCATACCGATTGTGATTCTGGTCATTGTGCGTAACCAAAAAATAGTGTAGTATGGCTGCTCAGGCAAAACCGGCAATAGAGGCGCGCAACCTGCGCATAGGCTACACCGCCAAAGGCGAGCAGCGTGAGATTTTTCCCGCTTTTTCGGCAGTGGCGGGCGAGGCGGAGCTGGTTGCGCTGCTGGGGCGCAACGGACGCGGAAAGAGTACGCTGCTGCGCACCATCATCGGCATACAGCCGCCGCTCGACGGCGCCGTGCACATCCTCGAAAAGGACATACGCGCCTACCCGCTGCGTACGCTGGCAACGCTGGTGAGCTACGTCTCGACTGACAACGTGAAGGTGGGAAATCTCAAAGTTTTTGACCTTGTATCGCTTGGCCGCTACCCCTACACGGGCTGGTTTGGAGCGCTTTCTGCCGACGATAAAAAAGTGGTGATGCAGTCGCTGGCAATGGTCGGCATGGAGGCTTACGCATGGCAAAATACCGGCTGCCTGAGCGACGGCGAGCGTCAGCGGGTAGTGATAGCGCGGGCGCTGGCGCAGGATACGCCCATCATCGTGCTCGACGAGCCGACGGCATTCCTCGATTTGCCCAACCGCTACGAAATTGTTTTGCTGCTAAAGCAGCTGGCGCAGGAGCAGCGCCGCGCCATACTCTTCTCTACGCACGACCTGAGCATTGCGCTCAAAATTGCCGACAGGGTTTGGGTTATGTGCGACGGCGAATTTCATCAGGGCGCACCGCAAAAGCTCATGCATGAAAACGTGTTCGATAAGCTGCTGCAAAACACCCGCCTCTCCGTTGACCACGAAACGGGAGAAGTGAGGGTGAAAGCGGACTATTTTGATCACCCCCCATTACCTTAGCTTTCGCTTCCGCTTTGCTACCTCAGCTTTTCCGGCGTAGTAAAATCTTGGTCGCCGTAGTCGAGGTTTTCGCCGGCCATACCCCAGATGAAGACGTAGTTGCTGGTGGCTGCCCCCGAGTGGATAGACCATTCGGGCGAAATCACGGCCTGCTCGTTGCCCATCCAGATATGGCGCGTTTCGTTAGGCTCGCCCATGAAGTGGCATACGGCTTGCCCTTGCGGCACCTCAAAGTAGAAGTACGCTTCCATGCGGCGCGAGTGGGTGTGGGGAGGCATCGTGTTCCATACGCTACCCACTTTTAGCTCCGTCATCCCCATTTGCAGCTGGCAAGTTTCGAGCACCTGATTTACAATTAGCTTGTTAATACGGCGGGCGTTGCAGGTTTCGAGCGAGCCGGTGTCGACCACCACCGCGTCTTTCAGCGTGATGTGCCTGTCGGGGCAATTTTTGTGCGCCGGCGCCGAGTTGAAGTAGAAGTGCGCAGGCTTGCCGGCATCTACGCTGCCGAACAGCACCTTGCGGTTGCCGCTACCAAGGTAGAGCGCCTCCTTGTATTGCAGCGTGAACTCCTTTCCATCAACGCTCACCGTACCTGTTCCGCCTACGTTGATAATGCCCAGCTCGCGGCGGTGCAGAAAAAACGGCGCTTTGAGCGGGTCAATGGCTTCGAGTTCGAGCTGCCTGGCACGGGGAACTGCTCCGCCTACAATCAGGCGGTCGAACATGGTGTAAACCATGCGCACTTCGTCGTCCACCATGAGCTTTTCGATTAAAAATTCTTCGCGCAAGCGCTGCGTATCGTAGCGCTTGGCATCGGCAGGGTGCGCGGCATGTCTGATTTCGTACTTTGTCATTTTTGCTAAATTTTTTTTATCGTAATACTGTTTCTTCTCTATCAGGGCCTACGGAAATAAACTTCACGGGGACGCCTGTTTGCTCTTCAATAAATCTTACATAATTTATGAGCTCCTGCGGCAGGTCTTTTTCGGTGCGGCTGCCCGAAATAGGCTGCTTCCACCCCTTGAACTCCCTGTATATCGGCTCAACCGGCATATCAACCTCGTATGGGTAGCGGTCGGTGGTTGCGCCGTTGATTTTGTAGCCTACGGCAACCTTAATGGCGTCGAAGCTATCCATCACGTCGGCCTTCATCATAAACAGCTGCGTGGCGCCGCTAACCATGATGGAGTACTTGAGCGCCACCAAATCGAGCCAGCCGCAGCGCCGCGGGCGGCCGGTGGTGGAGCCAAACTCGCAGCCCTGCCGGCGCATCGCCTTGCCAGCTTCGTCGTGCAGCTCTGTGGGGAAAGGGCCGCTGCCAACGCGCGTACAGTAAGCCTTGAAAATACCTATTACCTCGCCTACTCTGCACGGCGCAACCCCAAGCCCTGTGCAGGCTCCGGCGCACACCGTGTTGGACGAGGTTACGAATGGGTACGACCCAAAATCAACGTCGAGCATCGAGCCTTGCGCTCCTTCGGCAAGAATATTGCCATTTTTCAGCAGGTTGTTTATCTCGTACTCGCTATCAACAATGGTAAATTCAGCCCGTAGCCAGCTAATGCTTTGCTTCCATTTTTGCTCCTCCGCCTCGATGTTGATAGGGTAGCTAAGCTGCTTGAGCAGGGTGAGGTGCTTTTGCTTGAGCGCGTCGTACTTGTTGTCGAAATCGGGGTGCAGCACGTCGCCCACGCGCAGCCCCGCACGGCCGATTTTATCGGTATAGGCAGGCCCTATGCCCTTGAGCGTGGAGCCTATTTTTGCCCCGCCTTTGGCAGCTTCCTGCGCTGCGTCCAGCATACGGTGGGTGGGGAGGATGAGGTGCGCTTTCTTGGAGAGCAAAATCCGGCCTTTGGTGGATACGCCGGCAGCGTTGAGCTTTTCAATCTCTCCCATTAAAATGGCGGGATCTACTACCACTCCATTACCTATGATGTTGATTGTTCCGTCGCGAAAGATGCCGGAGGGAATGGTGTGCAGCACAAATTTTTTGCCATCGAACTCCAGCGTATGCCCGGCGTTTGGGCCTCCCTGAAAGCGCGCCACCACGCTGTATTTTGGCGTGAGCACATCTACAATTTTTCCTTTGCCTTCGTCGCCCCATTGCAGGCCAATGACTACATCTACCTTCATTTGTCAATGATTATTAAGCCACCGCTCCCGATAGCGATGACGCAGAGGAGCCGGTAAGCAGATTAAATACTACCATGCTGTATTTTTGCCGCAGAGTAACCATTTTTGCGCAAAAACAAGCAAAGATACAAAAAAATTCAGAATTCAGAATTTACCCCTAAATCGGGGGTGTATTTCAAATTGTCGTATCACGCCGCAGGCGTAGTGTCGTGTCGTTCATCAAATGTCGGATAAATTTGGGTGTTAAACCTGAAAGGTTGAATATGAATAACCCCCAATGAAGCGAAGCGA
>JAISGH010000029.1 GCA_031263185.1 Prevotellaceae bacterium
GGCTTGGTTGCTGTTGACTTTGTCGGCAATTTTTTGGAATCGGCTTCGGTGGCCGGCGATTTCTCGGCCGATTCATCCTCCGCTTTCTCCTCCTCCTCCTTGACTTCAAAATCAAGCAAATCATTCTTTTGAAGCAGGTTGTACCACGATATAATTTTCTTAATGTCAGAAAAATACACCCTGTTTTTATCATACGCCGGAAGTATCCCCGCAAAGTACTCTTTAATTTCCTCCTCCTTGACGGTTTTTGGGTCAATGGAGGGGCCGCCGTTGCTTTTGTCCTTGATGGATTGCAGCACCACGCGCAGCGGAACGTCTTCGCTATCGGTAAACACAGCAATGTCGTTCATGCTGCTGACCTTGGCGGTAGGCGGAATGTTGGTGCGCTTTTTGTCAATCAGCGATTCTACAATCAGCCCGCTTCGCCCTTGCGACACAAACTTGAATAAACCCGGATATCCGGATATTGACATGATTTCTTTTAAGTCCATATTATGAAAAATTTTTTCTGCAAAAATAAAAAAAATAATGGAATATCACAGGAACAAGCGCACGAAATTTTAGAGCGGCGCTGCTGTTCCGCTTCCCTAACAGGACGGCGTAAGGCGCTCGGCGATTTCCATCCCGCGCAGTATCGCTTGCTCGTTCGCCGGAATGAGCTTGTGCGCGCGCTCGGGGAGAGATTTTTGCAAACCTTTCACCACGTTTTCCAGCTTCACCACAGGCTTTACCTTCAGGAATGAGCCGAGCACAACCATGTTGAAGACTTTGGCGTTGCCCATTTTGGCGGCCTCTGCGGTGGCAGCCGTCCTGTATACGGTAATATCTGTGCGGGTTGGCGGTGCGGTTATGCCGTTGGGGTCGTAGAGCAGCAGGCCGCCGCGCTTTACCATTGGCTCAAACTTGTCGAGCGACTGCTGGTTGAGGATGATTGCCGTATCAAACTCGTGCACAATGGGCGAGCTGATGCGGTCGTCGCTCAGTATGACGGTAACGTTGGCGGTGCCGCCGCGCATTTCGGGGCCGTAGCTGGGCATCCACGTTACTTCCTGATTTTGCATAATACCCGAGTAGGCCAGGATTTTCCCCATCGACAGCACGCCCTGCCCGCCAAATCCTGCTATAATTATTTCTTCCTTCATGTGAAAATTTCAAATTTCAGATTTTCAACCCCTATAAAAACCCCACATTCAATAAGGTAAATAATGTTAAATACATGTGTACATCATCATCATCCTTTTTGGCTACTAAGGTTGCTTATTAATACAAATAAGGTTTTGCTCTCAGACTTCAATTATTAATTATTAATTGTTAATTATTAATTATTAATTGTCTTTCAGGTCTCCCAGCGGATAGAACGGCAGCATATTTTCGGTCATCCACCTGTTGGCTTCGGTTGGCGAGAGCTTCCACCCCGAGCTGCACGTTGCCACGAACTCCACAAACGAAGTTCCCTTGCCTGCGTATGCCTTTTCAACCGCCTTTTTGAGCGCCTTTTTTGCCTGCCTCACCGCGCCGGGCGTATGGACAGCCTGCCGGGTAACGTACGATGTGCCGGGCAGCTGCGCCATTATTTCCGACACCTTGAACGGGTATCCGTTGATGTCCACCTGCCGCCCCTGCGGGGTGGTGGCCGTTTTCATTCCTACCAGCGTGGTGGGCGCCATTTGCCCTCCCGTCATGCCGTAGATGCCGTTGTTGATAAAAATGACGGTGATGTTTTCGCCGCGGTTACATGCGTGTATAATTTCGCCCGTGCCAATGGCGGCAAGGTCGCCATCGCCCTGATAGGCGAGCACGTGCATGTCGGGGTTAGCCCGCTTAATGCCGGTAGCCACCGCCGGAGCGCGTCCGTGCGCCGCCTCCACCCAGTCGATGTCGAGGTAGCTGTAGAGCAGCACGGCGCAACCCACCGGCGTAATACCTATGGTTTTGTCCTGTATGCCCAAATCTTCGATTACCTCAGCCAAAATTTTGTGCACCGTACCGTGGCTGCAACCCGGGCAGTAGTGCATTGGCGCGTCGGTAAGCACCTTGCTTTTGGCGTAGGCAATGTTTTCAGGCTTTATAATTTCTGCAACCATGCTTATCAAAATTCAAAAATTCAAAAATTCTCTCATCTGTGTTCATCTCTCCCATCTGTGTCATCTGTGTGCCTAAAATTCAAAATTCAAAATTCACAATTCAAAATTCAAAGACTTGCCTCATTGCCTCCACCACCTCGTTGGGCGAGTGAATAACGCCTCCGTTGCGGCCAAAATGGGCAACGGGCAAGCTACTTCCTACCGACAGGCGAACATCCTCTATCATTTGTCCGGCGCTAAGCTCTACGCACAAAATGCCTTTGAGCTGCTTTGCGCGCGCCGCTACCTGCACGGTCGGGAACGGGTACAGCGTGATGGGGCGAAACAGCCCAACCTTAACGCCTTCGGCGCGTAGCAGCTCTACCGCCTTTTGCCCAATGCGCGCCGATATGCCGTAGGCTGCTATCAGGTATTCGGCGTCGTCGCACAGCAGCTCCTCGTAGCGCACTTCTTTTTCCCGCATCTCGGCGTACTTGACCTGCAGCTTTTGGTTGAACTTTTCGTGCTTTGCGGGGTCCAGCTCCACCGAGGTGATGATATTTCGGGGGCGGTTGCTCTTTCCGGTAGCCGCCCAGCTTCCGGTATCCCTCAGCACCTCCTCGCGCGTACGGCGCGGACGCGGGTCGAGCAGCTTCACTTTTTCCATCATTTGCCCGATAACGCCGTCGGCAAGAATCATTGCGGGGTTGCGGTACTTGAAGGCAAGGTCGAAGGCAAGGAAGACAAAATCGTGCATTTCCTGCACCGACGATGGCGCCAGCACAATCAGGTGAAAATCGCCATGACCGCCGCCCTTGGTGGCCATAAAGTAGTCGGCCTGCGAGGGCTGTATGGTGCCCAGCCCGGGGCCGCCGCGCGACACGTTCACCACGAGGCAGGGCAGCTCTGCTCCCGCAAGGTACGACAAGCCCTCGGCCATGAGGCTGATTCCGGGGCTTGACGACGAAGTCATAGCCCGCTTACCCGTGCTTGCCGCGCCGTACACCATGTTGATAGACGCTACCTCGCTCTCGGCTTGCAGCGCCACCATGCCGGTGGTTTCCCACGGGCGCAGCTCCATCAGCGTTTCCATTACCTCCGATTGGGGCGTTATGGGGTATCCAAAGTAGGCATCGCAGCCGCAGCGTATGGCAGCCTCTGCAATCACCTCGTTACCTTTCATCAAACGTAGCTCAGACATATATGACACTCAATAATATAGCTTCCAATTTTTTTTACACTCAATTTTTCACGCTCAATTTTTCACGCTCAATTTTTTTACAGCTTATTCGCTTGCAGCGGCAGCGATTTTCACCTTGTAAACGGTAATTACGCTGTCGGGGCATACCAGCGCGCAGCTTATGCAGCCTGTGCAGGCGTCGGGCTGGTGCATGTAGGCGTAGCGGTAGCCTTTGCCATTCACCTCCTGCGCAAGCGCTATTACCCCAAAGGGGCACGATACCACGCATACCTCACACCCCTTGCACTTTTCGGTATCTACTACTATTGCACCTCTTATTTTTGCCATAAATTTTTATGTTGATATAATAAACCGGAAGAGAGACGTAACGCCGCGGGTACAGCTCGCCGCTTTACACACCTCCCAGAAAACTTTGCTTTATGTTTTCCCACTCCACCCAAATGTCGGTAGATACTTCGCCGTACATAACGACGAAAAAGGATACTATCATAATGAGTACAGCGGCAGCTGTAATTTTTTTTACCATTCTATATCGTTTGTCCACTTTTTTATTTCCATTATTACGATGCGCTCGCCAACCGAAGTAGAGGTTAGCGATAACAAATAAAGGTACAAATGTATAACAAATAATCAAATAAATATTCATCTTTTTAGATTTTAAGAAAGCGTTTTGAGTTTTAAAAATTAATCTGTAATTTGTTGAATTTCAGTAGATTGTTTAGGTGCGGAAGCCCAATGTAAGCTCCCGAATAGCAGTATTTTATGGCGTATAAGCCGTAAGGACAGCGCTACGTCGACGGAAGTAAAAAATGAGTGGCCATAATACTATTTGGCCACTCATCAAAATAAAAGTCGAAAATATTGCACAAGTCAAAAAAATTACATGTTGAGCATAATGCCAAATCACGTAACTTGCTGAGCAGTGTGTGTGTGTGTGTGTGTGTGTGTGTGTGTGTGTGTGTGTGTGTTGGTATGCTGTGTGCCCACACATCCAAAGCTATGGATTGTACGCGCTATGGCAGTATAAAAAGATGTTGTATTCATAGTAATCGTATGTAGCATGTTATCGTCGCGTAGTTTTTTTTACAAAGTAGCGCGAATTAAGGGTTGAAAATGTCTTTTGGGCACACAGATGACACAGATTTAAAAGATGAGCACAGATAAATCCCTATCTGTGGTTATCTTTTAAATCTGTGCCATCTGTGTGCTAAAGTATGCGCTAATGGACATTTTGAGTTTGATACTGTATTTCGTTTTCTATTTTTGTCATATAAGCATTAAATTGCAATACAATAGCGCAAAGGTAGTAAGTAAAATTCAATATACAAAAAAGGCTAAATCTTTTTTTGAGGTGCTACGAAAAATATGCTGTGCGCTGGTTATTACAGCGTTACAGCACCTTGCTCATCACTTCGGCAACAATAAATCCGAGGTAGTTGCCTACGGCGTACCCTACCATGCCTACCGAAATGCCTATCAGTATCACCTGCCGGTTGCCAATGGCTGCGGCCACCACAGGGACAAACGGCGGAGAGTTGATCAGCGCCGTTGAGGATACCATGAACGTATCGGCGTCAACCTTGCACAGCTTGCACAGCAGGGCGTGCAGGAATAGCGAGCCGAATACGCAAAAAAATACGTAGCCTGCAATGTAGTATATCTCAACGTTGAAGAATTGCGTGAAATCTACCATAGAGGCAATGGCCACGTTGAAGATGAGCACCAAGAACATGCCCACGTCGAACGAGTAGCGCAATTTTTGCACCGGCTTTACAAAGGAGGCGGCAATGCTCAGCGTGGTGAGGGCAAGCATGAGGCAGGGCACGTTGATTTCGCCAAGCAGCAGCACCGTGAAGCCAATGGAGAGCAGCACTACCGCAACGGATACTCCCAGCGATTTGAGCATTTGCAGTAAGCCGTGGCGCGAGCGCATAAAGTAGTAGGCGCCCTCGCCGGACGACGCGCCGGCGGCGCTGCTATCGGCAGGCGCTTTGTACTTCGGCAAAAATTTTCGCAGCAGCGCCTTGCCTACCGAAAAAAGAAACAGCAGGTAAAAAAAGCATACCAGCATGTCGCTTGCCTGAAGCTGTATGAACGTGTTCTCCGGAACTTTCAGGGCAAACTGCAAGGCTACCATGTTGGGCGTTCCTCCGGTTTCGACGCCGGCTATCAGGCCTGCAATTTTCCACATATCCGGTATGTACGGGTGGAAAATGAACGAGCCGACAACGGTCATGAAAACAACCGCCACCAGCCCTGTCAGCAGGGCGCGGGACGCTCCGCCAAGCTGCGTTTTCAGGTGGCGAAAGTTGGCCGAAAAAAGCATGAGCGGAATGGCAAACGGAATGACCAAATCGCACACGGTAGCTTGCAGCTTGCGCAAGCTTGCCAGACGCTCACCCTCGAGCACCCCCAGCTCCGCAAGTAGCCATATCACCAGCGCAAAGAATACTCCGGCGAAGTAGGCCACGAGCACCTCGCCGATTTTCTGTACCGGCTTGAACCTTTTGCACATTAGCAAAATCAGCACGGGCGTTGCTACGTATAGCAAAAGGGTAAAAATTGATAGCAGCATGTAAGATTTTTTTTATGGGTTAATAGTTAGGTTGAGTAAGAGAGTAGTTGGGGGATTTGGAATTTTTTTTTAAACTCCTTGCTCCAGCATTGCCTGTGCCACCTTCATAAAGCCTGCAATGTTGGCTCCCTTTACGTAGCTGATGTAGCCGTCGGGCTGGCGGCCAAACTTGAGGCAGGCTTCGTGGATGTTGCTCATAATTTGGTGCAGCTTTGCATCTACCTCCTCTTTTGTCCAGCTGTACTTCATGGCGTTTTGCGACATCTCCAGCCCCGACACCGATACGCCGCCTGCGTTTACGGCCTTGCCGGGCGCAAACATTACGCGGTGGCGTATAAATTCGTTGATGGCCTCCGGCGTACAGCCCATGTTCGACGTTTCGGCCACGCACAGCGTTTTGTTTGCAATCAGCGCTTTGGCGTCGTCGCCGTTGAGCTCGTTCTGTATGGCGCAGGGCAGCGCGATGTCTACCTTGAGCTCCCATGGCTTTTTGCCGGCAACGAACTTTGCTCCGGCAAACTTTTCGGCGTAAGGCTCTACCACATCGTTGCACGAGTCGCGCAGCTCCGTCATGTAGGCTATCTTTTCGGCGTTCAGCCCCTGCTCGTCGTAGATGTAGCCGTCCGGTCCGGAGATGGCGACCACCTTTGCCCCCAGCTCGGTTGCCTTGAGCGCCGCTCCCCACGCCACGTTTCCAAATCCCGAAATGGCGACGGTCTTATCCTTGATGTCCGTTTTTTGCAGGTGGAGCATGTGCTGCACAAAGTACACCGCCCCAAACCCTGTTGCCTCCGGGCGAATGAGCGACCCGCCCCATCCTATGCCTTTGCCCGTAAATACTCCGGTATTTTCGCGCGCCAGCTTTTTGTACCATCCGTACATGTAGCCGATTTCGCGTCCGGCCACGCCAATGTCGCCGGCGGGCACGTCGGTTTCTGCCCCAATGTGCCGCCACAGCTCCGTGATGTAGGCTTGGCAAAAGCGCATTACCTCGCCCTTTGACTTGCCCTTGGGGCTAAAGTCTGCGCCGCCCTTTGCGCCGCCCATGGGCAGGGTGGTGAGCGCGTTCTTGAACGTTTGCTCAAAGCCCAAAAACTTGAGCGTTGAGAGCGTTACCGAGGGGTGAAAGCGTACGCCGCCTTTGTAGGGGCCAAGGGCGTTGTTGAACTGTACGCGGTAGCCGGTGTTTACCTGTGCGCGGCCTTTGTCGTCGTGCCACACCACCTTAAAGGTGAAGATGCGGTCGGGCTCCACGAGATTTTCAATGATGTTGGCTTCTTCGAACTCCGGATGGCTGTTATACACCTCCTCTACCGATTCAAGCACTTCCTGTACTGCTTGCAGGTACTCGGCTTCGTGCCCGTACTTGGCGCTAAGCCGGCTCATTACTTGCTCTACTTTCATGGTTTTATAAAACGATTAAAATTAAAATTAAAAATACAGTGGCACAAATATAGCCTTTTTTTACGAAATTGAATGGTGCGCAAAAAAAAGGCTAATTCTTTTTTTTGGATGGTGCTACGAAAATTTTATTTTGAGTCTTTCCCGCGAAAGCTTGGAACCTTTCATACACCTAAATCGTAAATGATTATTTTTTAGTTGTTTACAATTTGGCATTTAATGTTTTTTAATGGTGGACTCATTTACTCACTCGTGTTTATTTTAAAGTGTTCGTGAACTCGCTACGCTCGGTTTTACCTAATTTATCTAACAAAACAACCTCAGTAGCAATGAGTTAATAAACATAACAATACCTCATTACCTCATTAAAACGATGAAATAGCTACGGAAAAAATAAGGTAATGAGGTTTGGATATATTATGTAGCTAATGTGCTACTGAGGTTGTTTAGTTAGATAAATTAGGTAAAACCGAGCGTAGCAGTTCACGAACACTTTAAAATAAACACGAGTGAGTAAATGAGTCCCCCCATTAAACAACGTTAAATGCAAAAAAAAAGATAAATAACTGAGAAATAATCGTTTACGATTTAGTTATATGAAAGAAAGCTACTTCGTTTTCCTCCTACTCAATTAAAGTCATGGAACACCGGATTTTGATTGCTCCATGCGGCGTTCCAAAAATATATCGGGGCGTCGCCGCTGCAAGGCAGAAATATTTTGATATTAAAATTAATATCATTATCTTTGCATCGTAATAATTAAGCGAATAAAACTTTGAAGTATTCAGAATTAGAGCGGGCGATAAAAAAAACAACCGGCTGCCGATTTTTTCGTAATGGCAGCCGTCACCCAATATAGCTAAATCCTGACACCGGCGAGCTCTTTGAAATGAGCCATCACGGAAGCGAAGAAGTAAGGCCGGGAACGCTAAAAAGTATCATTAAAAAATCAGGGGCTAAGGTTTAACCCTAACAGCAAAGGAGGTAAAATATATGAATATCGTAAAAGCATTTATTGAGCGCGGCAACGACGGAACGTACGGTGTGTACGTCGATTTGGAAGACAGCACGTTGAACTATGGAATAATAGGGGATGGCAGTACGGTAGATGAAGCCGTCGAAGATTTCAAAGCAAGCTACCTTGAAATGAAGGCGCTGTACGAACAGGAAGGGTTGCGCTTTGTCGAAGCCGAATTTGAATTTTGCTACGATACCGCTTCATTTCTTCAGTACTACACAACATACTTTTCATTAGCAGGGCTGTCGCGCCTTACCGGAATTCATCAGGGACAGCTAAGCCACTACGTGAACGGTACGCGGAATCCAAGCAAGCAAACGATTCAAAAGATAGATAATTCAATTCACTCGTTTGCAATGAATTTAGGTCAGGTGCAGTTCGTTTAAATAAATTACGAAAAACGTATCCCTACGAAAGGGCAGGGGCGCACCCAAGAAAAGCAATATTTCGCGTACATCCGGAAATACAGCTGGCTGCAAGCCAAGAAGTAAAGCCGGCAGACCTAAAAGCGGCCGAGTCTTTGGTGAAAGAAAACCTGCGGCTGATTTTTGAAAAGTGGAATGAAGTTTTGGCTGACACCCAACCCCGCCACGAGCCAACAGCCGTTTTCACCACCAGGGGCGCCGGCATCCAATTTGGCACAACCCCCTGATACGGGTGAGTTTTTTTTGAAATGAGCCGGCACAAATGCGCCGCCGCTACTGTATGCTCTCAAACGAAATGTAGAAGCGTAGCGGCGTGTAGGGGTATATCGGGCGGGAGGCGTTGGTGGTGGTGCCGGCGGCGCCGTAGCCGTACTCGGAGGTAAATACCACCTCGACCTTGCTGCCCACCGCTACGTTGAGCAGCGCCACGTCAAATGCCTTTATTGAGGTCGACGACAGCGGCGCCTTCGAGAAGGTGTGGCTGTAGTAGGTTTGGTACGTGGAAGTCGTAGAGGTTGTGTCAACGCTCCACCCTGCCCCTGTGGCGTCCTTCCCAATGTTGGAGTCCAGCAAAAACCCATCGCGAAGGTAGTAGCCGGAGTACTTTAAGCTCAGCGTTTCGCCCGTTTGGGCGCACAGCACAGTATCGTTTCGCGGAACGGTATCAACGTAGCAAACGTAAATTCCCGCCTGCTCCGTCCCCGTAGAATCCACAGCCGGCACAAACTTTGCAGAATTGCTGCTGTTGCTGTTGTAGTCATTCACGTATTTTTCCACCATACGCCGCTCGCGCGCAAGGGCAGAATCGGCGTTCGCTACAATTTCGCTGAGCTTAACGGTAAAGATAACCGGCGTATTTGCCGACACTCCCGTGGTGCCCGCCGAGCCAAAGGCATGCCACGACGCCGACAGCACCGTGAGGGAGTCGCCCACGCTCATCATCCCGAGCGCCCTATGCAGGGCTACCTGCATGTAGTCTTTGTGGTAGTAAGAAAACATGGGAGCGTAGTGCGTTGTGGCGGCAAAGGCGCCCAGCAGGTGCGCTTTCAGCGAGTCGGTGGTTTGGTAAACAACGCTTCGCGAAACGGGAAGCAGCTGCCCGTGGTAGCTAAACTCCACGTAGCTCTCGTCCTGCGGTTTTGCGATATGACCGGAGGTATTCTCGTGGTGGGAAATCAGCCACATGCTGCTATCATTAAATTCTATTGGCTGCGCGTTGGGAAAATGCACCTTAACGGTAGATTTTATCAGCTGCAATTCGTTTTTCTGCTCCGATTCGGAGGGTTCTTTTGCGCAGCGTACAAAAGTAAGAGCAGCCATAACCACCAGCGCCAGCGGCGCAAAATATTTTCTTGAGTAAGCCATATTTTTTTATTTTAATGTTATTGTTATTTTATAAATTTATATACTATTTAGGAAATTTCCAAAAAAACTCTCCAAATGAGGTAATGAGGTTAATGCATATCGTTATTCTCTTTGCTACTGAGGTAGTTCTGTTGAGAAAATTAGGTAAAAATGAGGTTGTATCCTCAAAAGAACCTCATTCCTAAACCTAATTTTTATAACAAAACAACCTCAGTAGCGCTTATCTACTTTTGTTACCAGCACGTTGAACATCAGCGCCGACTGCGACGGCACCAGCCCCACAGCCTCCTTGCCGTAACCCAGCGTAAAGGGGAACAGCAGAAAAGCCTGCTCGCCCTGCGCCATGCGCAGCAAGCCTCTGTCCAAGCCGGCTATCAGCTTACCCCTGCCAACTTCCACCCCCATTTTATTTCCGCTTCCGGGGTATGGCTCCAGCCCACTTTTCCATGCTGTTGAGTCTTCGCTTGCTGCAAAAAGGGTATTGTTAAGCGTCATCGCTTCGTACATCAGCTCCACCGCGTCGCCCGGCTCCACCGGCACTCTCTCGGGGCTTGAGTCAATAGACACCGGCACGTAGTACACGCCGTCCTTTTCGTCAACCTCCGCTTTGAGCGTACCGGTAATGTAGCGCTCAATATCCTTGCGCTGCTTATCCTCCGCATCGTCGTCTTTGCACGACGGGGCAAAAGCAAGCGTAAGCAGGATACAAAAATAGCTATACCGCCTATAATCCGACAATGCGCTTATTTTCATGCAATTTTTCAAAAACAATTTACAATTACGTTACTTAATCACCTTCAGCACCTCCACCTCGTACACCACAGAGGTGAAAGGCGGCACAATGTCGGCAAGCCCTTTTGCTCCGAAGGCAACCGCCGAGGGGAAAACAAACTCCGCCTTTTCGCCCTCGCTCATGGCTGCAAGAGCCATTGCCAAGCCTGGTATCACCTGCCACTGCTGCCCCCGCACGTAGCGAAAAGGCTGCCCGTCTTTTCCGTTGGAGTCAAACTTTGCGCCGTTAAGAAAAAAGCCCTCGTATGTAATCAGCATTGCGTTACCGGCCTTCTCTACCTTTTTGCCGTTGCCCTGCTTTTTCTGCTTTTTCCAAATATCGCCTGCCGCCTTGAACCCGGTATGCCGCTGCAAGTATTGCTGGGTCAGCCGCTTTTCGTAGCGGCGGTAACCCTCGCAAAATTTTTCGTAGGTATCGTCCAGCACAATGTCCGGCTCTACCACGCGCAGCACACGTACGCTCACGCGCAACGTTTCGCTACCGGCCACGCCCTTGAGCTTAGGGTAGCTGATTAAGCTCGACGAAAACATTCCGGCAGGCATCATAAAGTCGGCGCTGTCGCCCTGCGAAAGCGCCATGAGGCTCGCCTCAAAAGAATTATGGCTCGGCTCTTCGCCTATCGGCAGCCAGCAAACATGCTCAAATACGTTAGCGCCCTGCTGCGTTGCTGCGCTTAGGGAAAGCTGCACGTGGCACCCCCTGCCCACCTTCACGCCCCCCTTGCCCGGCACGTGAATAGCGTACCGAACATCTTTGCTCAACGGAGTGTAGGTTTGCGCCTGCGCGCCAAGCGCAAGCAGCAGCAAAGCTATCGGCCACATGCCTGCCGACAACCTCCTGTGCTTGAAGGCTGCATTGAGAAGCTCGTAAACGCGGTTACGAGTCAAACCTACAGTGATGTCGGCAAGCTTCATACAATAGCGTTATAATTAATAATTAATAATTAACAATTAATATTTTATATGCATCAAATCAAGTTTTCGGTACTCCCTTTGAAGGTCTACTTTTTGTTTACTTTTGCCACAAAAAAATCGCATACCAGCGGGCTGCGGGGCGGCACTTTGTCTCCGTCGCCCAAAAGACCAAACGCAAGGTAGGTTGGAATTACAAGGCGCACGTGGCTTCCCTGCCTTATACCCGGCAGCGCTGTATTCAGCGCCGTAATGCCGGAAAAACTCCCTACTGCAACCTCCAGCGGGCGCTGCTCGCTGTACGTGTAGCAAGGCGTACCGTCAATCAAAAAAATGCGGCCGTGCAGCAGCGCCACGTCGCCCGCCGATATTTGGCTACCCTTACTCTCCTCTACCACCTGGTAAAAGTAGCCCATACCGCTTTGCCTCATGTCCAGCTGCTGGCGCTTGACGTACGACTGCAAAATTTCCTGCTCCTTTTCGTTCAAGTACTTATTCACCTCCTGCAGCCGCTGCCTGTTAGGCGATACCGCCGGCGCGTATGGCCGCTGCTCGCGTGGCTCGCCGCATTGCACCTGCAAAAGTACAAAAAACGCAAGATATACAAGA
>JAISGH010000117.1 GCA_031263185.1 Prevotellaceae bacterium
AATCAGCTTATCCATTTTCCTGCTGGCCGCGGCGTTCCGTGAAAACCAAAACGGAGCATTGCCGGACAATGAATTTTGTAAAAAATTCAGCGCAGCAAGATAGCTATTGTAAATCAACGTTTCCAATTGCTTCAAGAGCCGGTTTGTTTCTTCGTTTAGCCGCTTATCCATACCTAATCTGTTATTATCGAATAGGGAACATCGGATTCTGCAAATGCTTTTTGCATTTCTTCCTCAAGTATTGCCATGAATTGGTTTTCAGCCCCGGCTAAAACGTCGTGCCCTGTATTTTCCACATGTGCGGCATACGGCATGCCGGCGACAATGACGGTGCAAATGTGCGCACCAAGTTCTGACGCGCGTTGTTCCGCCGCTACCTTCCCTGCGGCTATCCCTTTGGCTTTTGCGCCGTTTTCATCCGTACCCGATTCGGATTTTTCAAAGCGTTCGCGTAACAAGCTGCCGTCTTTGTATAGTTGGTAGCCTGTTGATGAGCTTAGCGCACCACTCTGAGTGGAATAGCCTTTATTTTCTTTAGCCCACGTTACAGCCTTCTCGCTTGCACGTTCAAAAGCGATTGCTACCCGTTCGTCAATCTCACGGATTGTTTCTTCCTTGACTTTTTCCCAGTCAATATTGATTTTTACTTTTATAGCCATGACTTGGATTTATGAAATTAAATTGTTGGTTCTGTTACGTCTTTATATGCGGATGCGCTTTCTTCGCTCAAAATTTGCTCGTATTCTTTTTCTGTGTCATTTGCCCAGCCTAACATTTGGACGGTTGCTTTTTGCGAGGCTATGGCCCTCTCGCCGTTGGCGGCTTTCAGCAAATCTACCTTTGCCTTTTCGTCTTCAATCATGTACGGTACTATTTCGGGTTCTACTGTTAAGCTTTCGCAGGCGGCTTTTAATCCGGTGTTGAATTGGGCAATGTACGCCTGAATAACGCATAATCTGCGCTGCAGGTAGTCATCAAAGATTTCCATTTTTTCCTGTACCTTCAAATGGGCGTCCAAAAATAGCAATTTCAAGGCAATTCCTGAAATAGCCCCGATACCCTTCACGCTGTCAAATGAAATGTCCGGCGTTTGGGTAATGGTGTAAATCATGCGCAAAAGCGTTTCAACTTCGAGTTTCACGCTTTCGGGGGCGTGCTCCCATGACAAATAACGGGCATCGGCGTTATCTCCCTCGAGCTGCAGTATAGCGCCGCTTTCTCCTTTTTTGGCAAATCCCAAAACCTCGCCTTTGACTACTATTTTCGGGCTGGCGTGATAGTCGTTTGTGTCGGCAAAGTTGGATAGCAGGGTTTCCAAACGGTCAATTAATCCCTGCACATCTTCCCACTCTACAAAATCCTGCTTACCGTAAATAACGGGGATTTTCCCTATCGTTACAGGCTTGGGGTATCCTTCAACAATTTCCCATGCGCTTTCGGCTTGCTTCCACATCCGATGTTCGGTATCGGTGTAGGTTTCAAAGTAGGTTGTTGTTTTTCCCTTTTTATCAGCTATTGCAAATTGCCGGGAAAAAGCAACCATATCGCCCGTTTCATCAAAATAGGGATATAGCTTGTCTCCGTTCTGCGGGCTGAAAATAGCAACGCGCAGCTTGAATTTTGAAGGGAACCCATAATAGGAAGGCTTTTTTACCGGATACCAAAGCTCGGCGGCCTCGGTTGTACTGAAAATTTCCCGCGCAATCTTCCGGTTTATCGTCCGGCTCTTGGTGCTGAACAAAACCTTTTTAACGGCGTTCAATACGGACTTTTCGCTTTCATCCTCCGGCTCGGCGTTCAACGTTACCGGATTGCCAAACGTGAAGGCGACGGCCCGCTTTACAATCAGCTTTTGAATGGCGAGCGCAATGCGGGCTACCGGCACCGTTTTTGTCATTTCTTTCTCGCCGCCAATGTATCCGATGTTCTTTCTTTCTTCCTCCGGAATATCTGCTTTAACGGTTTTGTCCGGCCGTTTTACTTTGTCGAAAATATCATGTCTCGACGGGTCAAGCTGCAAAGCGTACTCATCTGTTTTCGGATCGGGGGCTTTGCGACCGGATTTCAGCTCTTCGATAATCGCGCTTGTGTCGCTTTCTGTGAATAATTGTTTGATGTCCATAGTTGAATAAAATTTATTAGTTAGCTGAAATATCCGCTTAAATCTTTCTTTGTTTTTCGCTTTCCGAGCACCTCTGTTAAAACTACGTACCTGACAGCGTCGATGGCATGGTTAAACGCATCTATTGGCTTGTTTAGCCATTTGCCTTCTTTATCCTGCTGATAGGTGTAGTTTTTCAGCTCTTTGATTACGTTGTAGCTTTTCTTTGTTACGCAAATCCGGTATTCAAGCATTTTTGTTATTCCGGCCTCAATACTTCCTGGAAACTTCTCTACAGGAATAATATTTATTCCGGCATTGTGAATTTCTTTGATTAAACGCGGGTCGGCGCTTTCGGAAATTATGCGGCGGTTGGGCAACCTGCCATTCAACACCTGAATTATATCCCTTGCAACCATTTCGGTACGATAGCAAACTTCGTCCAGGTAGATTGTATCCGGCGCTATGATTACTTCTACTATTGCTGTTGGGTCGTTGGTAAATCCAAAGTCCATTCCAACGGAGCGATGCTTTGCCGGCGGCATTTCTTCTATCAACTCAACGTTTCGGAAAATAAGCCCTTCTATTGCCGCTTGGATACCCAGCCCGTATATTTTCCAAAGGCTCTCGTTTTTGTGCTTCAGGCTTTCTATTTCGTCAATAATAGTTTGCTCCAAAAATGGATTGTCCTTGTACGTGGTTATGATGTGCTTTGTCCGGCCCTCTTGGTTTAGCTGGCAAAGCCAGTGCTCATCCGTGAACGAAGGGTTGTAATCGACAATGGCTAACCGCGTCGTTCGCATCTTCAATTGCTGCCACTCGATAAAATTCAATTCGTTTGCTTCGTTTACAAAAAGAATGTCGCGCTTGCGGCCCCTCAATTTTTGCTCGCTGTCGGTGCTGAAAAATTCTACCCATGAGCCGTTTGGAAAATGGTAGGTTAATTCGGTTTTGTTCAATCGTTTTTCATCAAACAAAAGCATGTTCATCAAAATTTCCTTAAAGTCGATAAATACAGAACCTTTGATAGCGGGCAGCGTTGCGCGGACAATGGATAGGCGCGTACCGGGATGGTTAAGGCAGTAAGCCGTAAGCCATATCAGCGTGTTGTAAGTTTTGCTGCTGCGGCTCGATCCCTGCAGGCTGACGGTGGTGTAACCCTCTTTTACAGCCGTGTCGATTTCGCTAAATACTTTCGTTGTCTGTACTATCATTGGTATGCCGTATATCCTCGCGCTTGTCTATTATTTCTATGCTTATCGGTTCGGGGTTAAACGGGCGACCGTCCTTACCGGTTAGCTCAACTTTCTGCACTGCCTTACCGAATTGCCGCTCACGGAGCTTGTCAAGCGTTTTTGTATTCCCAATTTTCATGTCAAACAAAATTCCCATGGCTAAACCCTTTGCGTAGCTGTTGGCATCTTCCCAGCTTGCAAGTGCCTTTAGCTCGCTGGTTGTCATTGTCAATACGGCGGCTTCCCACTCATTTATTTCAGCTTCATTGATGTGGTAAAACTTTTTTGCCTTCTTTTTGCCCAATACCACTTTGAGGGCTTCCGGCACCCTGCTGGGCGGACGCCCCTTGGGGTTGCCGCTCACTCCTTTTGGAAATGGCGTTAGCCCAGAGGTATTGGGGTTAGGATTGGGCATTTGGGCCTATCGCTGTTTTATTAAAATTTATCGCTGTTCTATAATATTGCCCTCCAGCTCGGCTGATTTTCCGGTAAGCTCCTCCCAGCGCTTAATAATTACATCGCAATAGCGCGGGTCGATTTCAGCCATGTAGCATGTTCGCCCTAACTGTTCGGCTGCCATCATGGTGCTTCCGGAGCCTCCAAACGGATCTAATATAATTTCACCGTTCCGGCTGCTGTTTTTTATCAAGCGGCCAACCAGCTTTAGGGGCTTCATTGTAGGATGCTCGGCGTTGCGCAGCGGCTTATCCTCATCAATTACCGTTGTAGGGATGCTACCCTGTAGCAGGGCCTTTACCATGCTTTTAAGCTCCGCTTTTGAAAGCTTATCAACGTCCGGTTTGTCCTCAATAATAGTTGTTAATGACCTGTCTTTTGTGAAGTAGTGCGGCGCACCTTCCTTCCATCCGTACAAAACAGGCTCGTGCTTCCACTGGTAATCCTGCTGGCCTAATACGAAATGGTTTTTATTCCATATCAGCTCTTGCTTTACCGAAAATCCGGCTTGGGCGACTGCGTTTTTGAAATTAATAGCTTCCCTGCTTGCATAAAACACGTAAAAGCCTCCCCCGCGCTTTGTGCTTTCAAACGCTGATGAGAACGCCTTCAAAAGGAAGGCATAAAAACTTTCGGGTGCCTGCCTGTCGTTTTCAATAGGCGTTTGTATTCGATTGCCTTTGCCTACTTTGTTCAATTGCTCGTTCTTGCTCGAATAGTCCACGTTGTACGGCGGGTCGGCAATGATCAAATCGGCTACTTTTCCGTTCATTAGCTTTGACATGAATACCTTGTCTGTGGAGTCGCCGCAAATTAGCCGGTGATTTCCGAGCGTATATACGTCTCCGGTTTTGCTTTTGGCTACTTTCGGCAAATTGTCATCAACATTGAAGCTGTCTTCCTGCGCGTCCTCCTCCACGACGTCTTTAACATCAACGTTTGGGATGTCTATACACCATCGCTGCAAATCATCAAAATCCCACTCGTTGGCGAGCGCGTCAAAATCCCACTCGCCAAATCCGGCGTTGTCTTTGATTGTGTAGGCTTTCAGCGCCTCTACCGGGGTTTCGGGGGGTATAATTTTGCAGACGGTTTCCGTGTATCCCAGCTCTTTGAGCGCCTGATACCGCATGTTGCCGCCGATTATGACGTACTTCCCGCCGTGCGGAAATACCAAACATTCCCTAAGCGCAAGCATTTCGGGGTTTTCTTCAATGCTGCGCTTGAGCTTGCTGTAGCGTTCATCGCGGATAAATCGGGGGTTCTTTGCCAAACCCTCGATTTGCCCTTTGTTCGTTTCTAAATCCGAAATGGGTAATACTACGCTTTGGATTAAATCTATTTTTTCCATAGGCTAATACTAAAATGGCGTGTCCATTGACGGATTCCATGATTTGTATGCTGGGTTTCTTTTACTTGCATTTGTTTTATTTCTCCTCCGCCACTCATTGATTGAAGCATATTGCTCGCTTCCATTGTTACCTTTTTCCATAGTAATAAAAATTTAATCGTTAAACTTCTTTCTCGTCATAATATCCCACAGCTCTTTATTCCGTATGGGATTCTTATGTTTTATTGTTTTGTATTTATCTACTATTTTAAGTAAATATTCATTGTAGAAATCGTATAGCTCTGCGTTTTCCTCAATGGTAAATTGTTCAACGCAATTATTCGACTTTAAGTTTGCACTCCCATGAATGATTATCTTCCTACCTCCCAAAGTTTCAAAGGTTATTATTTTTGAATGAATGGAAGCGATTGCCAATTGAAATTTGTTGTCAATGTCCAACTTTTCATAGATATATTTTACTCCATCTCTTTGGTACGCGTAAAACCATGCTGATACAATCAGGTTTAGCTCATCCACAAATCCTCCGGCCAGCAGGTTATGCAGGCTATCAACATTCTCCTGTGAAAGGGATAGCGTTGTAATAGTCATCCGCTTTACCTTTGCGTTTCGCTGCACGATGTAGGCTTCTATGAAATCGCCAAAAATAAAAGAGCCTGAAACGAATACATCGGCGCGCTCGCCCTTGTTTACCGTCAATTCGCGGGCTAAGCGGTCGGCGTTTTCGTACAAAATATATTGGGGCTTTGCCTCGTACACCTTGGGCTTTGTGTATCGGGTTTGCTCATCATCGTCGTGCCCGCTCGGCATAATGTCAAATATAGCGGGGTCTAACTCCGGTATTTCTATGTTCCCGAAATCGAAATCATTTACCAATTCGATTTGCTTTTTCTTTCCCATACTCTAAAAACTTGAATTTCTACAAAAATAAAGCATAAACGTATTGCTGCAATACGTTTATGCGTAAAAGTTATTGGAAAAATACCAACGTCGAGAAATAAGCGTCCGATATAGACGTTTGGGAAAATCTTGCTTGCAGGTTTCTCTACAAGCGTATTATCGCAAAATGCGTTTATTATTTCGCTTGCTTTCATTGCTTAAAATATTCTCTACAATTTTCTCATTCCTAATCGGGCAAAGTAGGCATTAGCAAAACATCTACGTCCGGGCTGAAACTAAATATAGCCTGCCTGCTCGGTTCGCTCTCGCTATACCGCATAGTTATTGTTGCTATTCCAAGCAACTTCATTGTTTCTGCAATCACCCGGATGTAGCGGAGGGTAAATGTTTTGTTTCCCAGCTTAACTAAAGCGGATTCGTTGGTAATCATTTTTCCGGCAGGTATTTTTTTTTCTTTGTGGGTATATCCTGAACCGCTACATGCAGGGCAATCATCATCTTTCCCCCAACTTTCATACTCCCAATGAACCTCTCCGTATCCCCCGCACACCTCACATTTGATGGTTTCACTGACGGTATGCGTTTCTTCAACCAGCTCAACTTCAGAGAGAAGCTTTTTGAGCTGGCGGGCTGATATGACCTCCTCTTGCTCCGCGGCCACGTTGAATAATTTTGCGCATCCGTACTTTTCTGAATGGGTATAGGCTCCTTTGGCGGCGCTTTCGCGTACCCTTATCAGGATTCTCTCGTCCGTTGCGTAAACATATCCGTTTTGGGTAAACGGCGCTCCAAACTCTTGGCGAATCGCATGGCTTCCTGCTGCGTACATGCCAAATACTTTACTTTCGTTTTTCATAATCGTTTCGCTTTTTAATTTTTAAGAAATGTTATCGTCTTCGATTTGCGGGTTAACCTTATCCTTGCCTTCAATAAGATTTTTATTCGTTTCCAAAATGGGCATATCTTTGCATCCTGATTCCCTGAAAAGTAATTCCTTACCTTCCGGGGTCTTTGGCATTAAAATGGGGTCTTTGGGCGCGCCCCACCACGCTACGAAATCTACAACCTCGCATAATCCGTACTCTTTATGGGTGAGCAAATCCCCCTTTTTTAGGCTCCTAAATTCTGCTGTTTTCATGATTTTTAATATCTAAATTTTGTGAAGTGAATAATTGCCAAAGGTTCTGATAAGCCGTAACCTTTGAACCATGATTTAAAATCTTCTGCTGACAACCCGTCATTGTTGGCCAGCGTTTCAAGCTCTACATGCTTTCCGTCAATACGTACTCCGTCGTATTTGTCAAACGTCAGCTTTTGAACGCTAACAACTTCATCCGGAATATCTACAACTGTTTCCTGCGGGGAGCGGTATGGTACATCGCTCCATTGACGGACGCTCAATACGCCGCCTACTTCTTTTAAACGGACTATTTTCTTTGCCCAATAGCTGTAGTTGCTTCTGCATGTATGTATCTTTTTGCTTATCTTCATAGGCAAAAAACCGCAACAATCGCCATAAAATTTTTCAACTACCCTGCAATCCCTACAAATTTGCCATGTTTCGTTACTTATTCCGCTCTTTACTTTTTGCGCAAAATGCGTTTCTTCCCCCGCTTTCGGATGCTTCTGAAAATATGTTTTGCTTAGTAATACTACTACTTCCATAAAAAATAATTTAATCGTTATTCCTCTCAAATCTGCTACATGCAGGGTTCATGCGCTTTACGGCTCTAACTCCGTATGATGTTCGGTTGCTCCGCGTTATGGTACAGTACCAATAGCAATTAGAATACGGGTTTAAATTCGCTATGTGCCTGCAATTCCGGCAACGCTTACCGGGGTATTGCAAGGTGTCTGCTTTCGGCTCGATTGCCGGTGGTAAATCAAATAATGTCTTCATGGCTCGCTTACCTTGCTTATCCGTCTCCGAAAATCCCTACGCCGTGCGCACTCATACCCTGCGCAGTATGCTTTAGCTACCAGCCTCCTTGCATCTAAGCTGGATATATCTACCACCTCTGTTATTATCTTTCCTGAGTACTCAAGCGATAGCTGCGTTACTCCTTTATATTTTTTCATGATGTTTTTTATTTATGTTACTACCGTAAATCCCGTCCCATTGTAACCACATTTTAGACGAATTATTATAATTAGTTGATAAATAGTGGATTATTTTGATTATTTCTTTTTTTTCTCAGATAATAATGGTTATATTTGTAA
>JAISGH010000017.1 GCA_031263185.1 Prevotellaceae bacterium
ACCATATCAATAGAAAAATGTGTATCGCTTTTCTCTTATCCCCGTAAGGGGATTCATAGCTGAGAGATGAATGCCCTACGGGCAATAAAGCGAACTTGCCGATACGCTGTTCTATTGACATGAATGCCCTACGGGCAAAATATATTTTCATATCAATAGGGATATGGGCATCACCGAATTTTTCAAGTGCAAGGCTTTTGAGCGCTTTTGTCATATTTACTTGCACTTATATCACGAAAATAATGCATAATATGCTGATTTATAGAAAATTTTTACTTTTTCAGCAGACCCTATTTAAACGAGAAGGTAATCGACATTTTCAGCGCCACGTTGTCCTCGAACTTGGTGTATTGGTAGTAGCCAAGCCGAGTAAACCCGCCCGCTCCAAACCGGAGGTACATCACGTTGAGCACAGGAAGGCGGACGATATTATCAACGATAACCCCGGCCTCTTGGTAGAGGTGATTTTTGACGCGAAACGCTATTCCGTGGGATGAGGCGTTGCCTATGCTGCCCCACCCGGCGTTGTAGGTAGCCAAAAGCTCCGGGCGCAGCAGCCCCGACTTAAAGAGCAGCGACCCGAAGTTGTGGGTGTAAAACACGTGGGCGTACTTGTCCGACAAGAACTCGTCGGGGCGCATGGTCTGAAAGGTTTTGGCGATGACAAATGAAAATTGCTCATCGTAGCTGCCTTCGCCGGTAAAAAGCAGCCCGTACGGCAGGTTCCGGTCAACGTAGCCGCCTTCGAGCAGCAGGGTAGATTGCCCTATCCTGCCGTTGTAGGCAAGGATACTCGCCGAAACCTCCAGCTTGCTGTACGTGTAGCTGCTGCGCCGCAAAAAATCAACGCCGCGCGTGCAGGTAGCGTAAAAAACCGGATTCCCTATCGACGTAAGCACACGGTGCGCCCCAAGCGACATGTACTTTTCGCCCCGCGCGTAGCGCAAAAAAAGCGACAGCTCATCGGCTTTGTAGCCCAGCAGGCGGCGGCCGGCGTACGAGTACTCATACGCCGGCGTGAAGTCTCTTACGCTCAGCGACGCGCCTGCCTGCAGCGAGGGCAGCACGTGAAAGTAGCCGCCTGCCTTGTGCTCCGTGCAGTACTCAAAGCGCGATGCCACAACGTTCCGCCCGTAGCTCCCGGCAAGGCTAAAGTCCATGCTGCTGCCTGCGCCTTTCAGGGTGTTCTGGTAGGAGTACGTTACCTTTGCGCTCCGCGAGCGGTTGAGCGTAAGCTCGACCTCGCCGCCGTACTTCGCCCTTTTATCACGGATTCCGTAGCCCACGTATCCGCCTACGGCAACAACTTTGTTCAGGCGCTCGTTGGTGTGTAGCCCAAGCCCCCACCTTGAGCCTTCGTGCTCGTTGAAGCCGTACACGCGCAGCAGGTTCACATCTACTTTGCGGAAGGATAATTTTCCCTCATCCATTTTTGCAATGCTGTTCGCGAAAGCGTCGAGCTGATGCCTCTTCCCGAAAACGCTATCGGTAAACGAGTAGGTTCTTTCCTCCCTTGGCGACAGCGGCTCCGGGCGTACGCTGTTGAGCACTGAGCGGCTTTGCGCAGCGTCGGCTTCGCTGAGGTATACCCTGTCGAGGCTGCGGAGCGGCTTTTGCGGAGCGCCGAACGAAACGCTGTCGATTTGCGAGGAAATGATGTAGGCAAGGTAGGCACTCGAGCCTTTGATGAGGCGCATCCGTACAAAGCCAATTTCCTCCGCCAGCTTTTTGGGAAACCATCTCCCGCTGACGAGCTCGTACTCCTGCTTGAACTTAAAATCAATGGCGCCCTTTTCGTACGGCTTGGCGATGACGCAGGTGGGCGCATAGCCGTTTGAGCTGATGAACAGGGTACCCATTAGGCTGTTGAAGTTTCTATGCTTTTTGGGGAAGTAGCTAATTTCAAAGATGGTGTCGCCGTCGGCCACGTATTCGGATTCGAGGTGAAAGCGGTAGCCGCCGGCGCCGCTGCTGCTCAGCGGGCTTACGTAATCCGTAACCATTTTCATGCCCGACTCGGATTCCCCCAATATTTGGATGGAGTGGCTGTAAAACGAAATAGCCTTATGGAAAAGGCTGTAGCACGTTTGCCCGAACAGCGGCGTTTCCATGCCCGACGTGCGGGTTGCAACAATTTCGTCCTCCGCGCGGCTGCCCGACTTGCGGCACAGCGTTACGGTTTCCGAAATTAGCGTGGCTCTTTCAAATATGTCTATACTCTTCAGCTTTGCGCTGTCGGCGGCAGACAGCACGGAAGGGATTTGCAGGTCGGCGGTGGTTTTGAAGTAGCAGCGGTACGAGTAGCTGCCGTAGCGCTCAAAGTCGTTCCGCTCCCTGTTGTCCAGCACGCTTTGGATGATGCGCAGGGCAGGGTTGTTTTTTGGCGTAACCACTACGTCGCCAATTGAGAACGAATGTTCCTCCAGCGCCACCACCAGCGGCTGTGGCCGGATAGCGCCAAGCGCCACGGTTGTTGGCCTGTAGCCAAGGTGCGATACGGTAAGCGCCGTTACGCTGCTGTCGGCAATAAAAAATTCACCCTGCACGTTAGCCACAACGCCCCTTCGCCCTTCGCCATCCTTGCCTTTGCAGCTTACGGTAGCAAACGGAACCGGTAGCGCTGTCTCCTTGTCAACAACCACGCCGCGTACTTGCCCATGCACAGCATTGGCCAGCGATGCAAGCAACGACAGAGTAATAATAATTTTCTCCAATATTTTACAAATTACTTAGGAACATTCAGCAAAGATGGTGGCTGCTATCCTTACCGGTTACCTTTTTTCAGGTGCAAAGGTACTCATAAAAAATGGTTGCCGCAATCCTCGTTTATTGGTACTTTTTCGGTCTGCTGCTCATGCCGGCAGCTCGGCGGTAGGCTGCCGCGCTACTCCTTGAGCAGCTTTCCCTGCTCGCTGACGAATAGCCTCACCCGCCGCTCTGCCCCCTTGAGCTGCAAGCCGGCGCTTAGCCGCAGGCCGGAGGCCGTTTCCACAGAAAATGTGTAGCTGCCGCGCTCAACGGACGCTTCGGGGGTAGCCTCGCCAGCGTGCAGGGTGTCGGCAAGCTGTACATCTCCCACCTGCGGGTAGTGCAGCGCCTCAAAGTACCCGTTGCGAAGGGTTAGCGCGTAGCGCTCGTGCTCTTTTGCGCAGCGGCTACCTGTCAAAGCCAAACCGGCTAAAGTAGCTGCCGTAACCGCTCGCCCGAAACCAAGCGTGTTCTTTGTAAAAATCATGGTATGACGTGGCTAATTAAATAAAGTAGTGGCTGCATGGCTATCCTTTGCCCAGCTGAGCGTTTTATAGTAGCCATGCAAGCTTACCCGCTCATCGTAATGACTTGGCAGGTATATGCTTAATCCGCCTGTATGGGACAAATCCAAAGTTGAAAACATTTTTTCGGTATGCTTATAGTAGGGCAGCACGCTACTCCACGCTGCCAAAATATCGGCGTAACCTTCTTCCGTATCGGAGAAAGTATAGGCCAGAAGCTGCCGAAAATCAAAAAAATAATTTGATAAAGATCTATCGTATTGCGAAATTACATCTGTAGGATGAGGTGCGCTGTCGGTTATGCCGGCGGCATATTTTTGGTAAACGCCTCGCATTTTTAAAGCCAAGTTTTCCAGATGTTTTACCTCAACAACAGCAATAGCTGCAGATTGTAGCGTGTTTTGCTGACGGCTGTAGTAGCTGAAAAATTTTTCGGCAATAGCTTCCGCTTTTACCTCATTGCTCACCAAATCGGCGGCAATATCTGCGTATGGAAATCCGTTTGGAAGAATTTCGGAGGGCGACAATACCATATAGTCAAAATTATTCCTAAGCTCATAGGCAACCTCAACGGCTCCCATAAAGCAGGCATCCATGATAAGCAGCTCAAAGTGCAATCCACTTAGCGCAGCTGCCAAATCTTTAATATCCAACTCTTTGTAGTAACCATCGGTGGCGTTGTTAGCGCCGGTATTGTCCAACCCTATGGAAAGTGGCGATGCAGCAGCTCGCTCATTGTCGTCAAACGCGCTGCCTTCGGGGAGCCACCCCGTACCGTGCGACCATAGCGTTAAGGTGCTTAATATGGAATTTTGCGCTCGGCAGTACTGCCCAACGTCCTCTATCACCTGCCGCAGCTGCTGAGGGTCGCATGAGTTTTGCTCTTTGTAGGCTTGCAGGATGGTAGAAGTTACAGCGCTGCCTGCCGTGTCTCGATGTATTTGCAGCAAGTATGGGTGGCTGGGTTTGCCGCTCATGTTCCTGTCGATGTAAACAAAAATGTTACCCTCCGAATTTTCGGGGATACCCTGCTCCATCTTTTTTACATTTGCCACGGCGTAGTAGTCCAAGTTGTTATCTGCAACCATGTAGATAAGGGTAGATTTGGATTTTGGCGGCAAAAACTCTTCCTTGCCGGTGCAGCAGAATAGCCCAAAAGGTAGCCCCGCGATAAAAAAACAGCATGCTGCTTTCATAAGCGTTATGCTCTTGCGCAAAAAACGGTAGATAAATTCCTTACACATCATTAAATATCTTGGATGGCAAAATTATGAAGCATAGAAAATACTTTGTTTTCATTGCATTATCAATTGCTTAAATGGTTACACAAAGCTCTCATAGCTGATATTCCTTCGGTCAGTGGACTTCCCACTGAAGCGTTTCATGAAACATTATCGGCGTTGCCGGTAGCCAAAAATTTTCATCTCCCGTAAGTTGCTCTCCGGGCAGAATAGCGCCGTAGAACCGAGGCGCTAAGCGTCGATCGGTAGTACCTGTGGAGCTATTGGCGGCATATGCGGGGTGAATTGCCATCCTCTTGCCATTGCTCTCTCCCCCTCCATCCACGTATAAAAGCGTATCCGCCGAATGTCTGTACTCTGCCCTGTAGAGCTGCATTACATCTTCTACCGACCATGCGGAGGTCAGCTCAAGGTCGCCGCAGCGGTTTCCCTCAAAATGAAATACGATATTCTCCCACATCAGGTTTTTGTGGTATTTTTTATCGGGGTACAGCAG
>JAISGH010000143.1 GCA_031263185.1 Prevotellaceae bacterium
AAATAAAATGAAAGATAGTAAAGCGCAAGACGAAGTATCGGGTAGCTACAGCAAGGTGCAGCTGCTGCTCATAAGCAACTCTACCAACGCCGGCGAGGAGTACCTCGAATACTGCCGGCAGGATATTGCCGAATTTTTGAAAAGCAGCGGCGCGAGCAAAGCGCTGTTCTTTCCTTTTGCCGCCGTTACCTTTTCCTACGACGAGTACGAGCGCAAAGTGCAGGAAAAGTTGCGGCCGCTTGGCATAGAGGTTGAAAGCGTACATCGCGTAAGCGACGCTCCAAAGGCGGTGAGCGAGGCGCAGGCAGTTATGGTAGGCGGCGGCAACACGTTTCACCTGCTCAAAGCCATTCAGGATTTAAACCTGACGGAAGCTGTCCGCCGCAGGGCGCTGAGCGGTGCGCCTTACGTCGGCTGGAGCGCGGGTAGCAACCTTGCCTGCCCCACCATTTGCACCACCAACGATATGCCCATTGTAGAGCCAAAGAGCTTTTCGGCGTTCAACCTCATACCTTTTCAGATTAATCCGCACTACCTCGACGCCCACCCTACAGGTCATGCCGGTGAAACGCGCGAGCAGCGCCTGCAGGAGTACATTGCCGCCAACCCTCGCCGCTACGTGGCAGGGCTGCGCGAAGCCTGCATGTTGCGCCTGACGAGCGGCAAGTTAACGCTGCACGGCGAGCGCTCCATGCGCGTACTCAAAGCCGGACAGCCACCGCTGGAGCTGCAACCGGCGGAAAACTTGCAGTTCTTGCTTGCCTGAAGCGTCGCCCAACACCCAACGCCATCGGGCTACGGGAAAGAACTCTCTACTGCTTTGTTAGCGCAGCAAGCCGGGTGTATAGGGCGTAACGAAGTGCTGTAAGCTGCAAATTTGAAATTTTGCAGCTTTAATTCTTAACTATTTTCGCGTACCCAACATTCTTTGCACCCCGGCTAAGGCGAATAAAGTACGCGCCCTGCGGCAGCTGCGAAACGTTTACTACGTTAGAGGTGAGAGGCTCGTAGCGAACGCGCTGCCCCGCGAGGTTTACGATTTCCAGCTGTAGCGGCGCTTCGCGCAGCGCGTCGGGAAGGTGCAGGGTGAGCTCGTCGCGCACGGGGTTGGGGTAAGCGCTAACCTTGAGGAGGTACTCCTGCCTGCCTGCCGCCGTGTTGGGGTAGTCGCTTCGGCTTGCAAACGACGGCCGCACCATGAGCGCACCCTGCCCGTCGAAAACGGAGTGCTGCCACGTGTAGCCGTTGACGCTGACAAACATTTTGTCTGCGGGGCGGTTGTTGCGGTCAAACCCTACGTTGAGCATCGCCGATGCCTGCTGCACCCACCCCACGTAAAATGTGCCCTCTACTACCACGGGGTGCGTCAGCTTGTAGTACGTGAATGTGTTGAGGCTATCAAAGCTCGGCACGAGGTTAGGCTCAAGGTAGAGCATATTGTCGTCGTTGGGCAGGCCGCCCTTGTCGCTCCACACCGCCAGCTTGAACTGCTGCATATTTCCGCTGTCCTGCGTACTGTTGAAGTGGATGTAAACTCCGCTGAGCGTATCGCGCAGGTACGAAAAATATTTTAGCGCTACCTTTGCGTTGGCTGCGTTCGCGCCAAAAATTCCAAAACCGTTTTCGGCGGTGCCGTCGTCGTAGGCGTAGCAGGTGTGAAAATTTTGGCGAAAAACCCCGGTATCGTTTGCGCGCAGCTCGGCGACAAGGTTGGTGTTGACGGTGTATTCGGAGATAATAGTTTTAATCTCGAACGTTACCGAATCGGCGTTGGCGAGCGGAGTATTCAAAAAATCGCTCAGCGGCAGGTTAAAGGTGTACACGCGGGCTGTATCGGCCAGAATGTTGTTACCGCCGAAGGAATATCTTTTTGTCTGAACGGAAGAAGCGCCTTTGACGCACGACATTTCCAAAGCGGTAACAAATCCCGATTGGCTTGCGCCCAGGTTGCCCACGCCAAAGGTAACGGCTACCCCCGTTCCGGCAGCGTTGGTTAGCTGCGCCTGCTGCGCCGTAGGGCTACCCTTGAGGTGTCGCCACGGCATAGTGTAGTACTCCTTGAGCAACTTTTGCGGAGGAGTTGCTATGGCTACATCGGCAAGCATGGTATCGGCGGCGGTGCGATTTTTGTTGAGGTACACCAAGTCCAAGTTCCAAATATCGCAGTTGCCCAGCTTGCCCAAAACGTCGGAGCGGCTCCGCGTAGCGTAGCTGACAAAGCGAAAGCGAAATCCCGGCTGCAAGAACATGGTGTCGCTTACGGCGATAATCACCTTAAAAAATTTTGTGGTAACATCTGCATCGGAGGAGATTTTGTCGTGAGGTGTTTGCAAAAAATATTTTTCCTTCAACGCTACTACCGAGTCGGCGCGAAGCGTATCCGGAAAAACATGCCATGCCGAAATCCAGCCATGGCCGGGGGCAAAGAGCTGTAGCGTTAGCGAGTCGGTAGCCTCGGGTATGTCGTCGCTCATACCTTTGGGTTGGTACGCAAAGCTGAGGTAGACACCAGCGTCGGCAGGGTGCAGGTTGATTGGCTTTGAGGTAAGCGTGTCTGCGCCTGCAGGCGAATTGCCAATGTGCTTGTACACGTACCCCCTGCCGTCCAGAATGTCAAAGGTAGCTACCCCGGTGGTAGGCGGATTTATACCGTAAGTATTGTTTACAAACGCCATGTCGTCCGTCCACTTGCTTTGGTTGGGTGCGCCGAGCTGCTGCGAGAAATCGTCAAAAAAGGGCAGCTCAAGCGTGTCGGGGTGGCTTAGCGCAAGCATGCGGACAGCGCGCGGGGCGGATACAGCAGATTTTGGGCGGGCAAGGAGACCTTGCAGCGCCTCCTGCGCCGGCGCCGCGGGAGAAGCCAGCGCTACCGCAAGCAGGAACATCCCAGTATGTCGAATTTTTATCATACCTGTTTATTCTCCTAAGCGGGCTGCGTTAACCGTAAGGTAAATATTAACGGGCGAGCCAACCTCCAGCAACGTTTTTCTGTCCGTCACCGCCGGATGCTGCGCGTACACTTTTGCGTTGAGGCTGTCTGCCAACGTTTTAACAGATTCGTCGTATTTTACCAGACCAACGTTAAGCGAAGCCTCTATAATGTGGCTCCTTGCAAGCGGAAGCGGCAGACCGCCAAGCTGCGGCAGCGCGGTATGCTCCGACCCGTAGTTTTTTCCTATTATCAAATTTATTTTGCTGCCGAACTCCAGCTGCTCGTTGGGCTTCACCTGACGCCCCCGGTAGAGCTGCCCAATCACGTTGCCCGGAGCAATGTCGTAGGAAAAGGTCAGCTGCCCCACCTCCAGCCCTTGCAGCTCAATGGTTGCCTTGGCTTGCCGCAGCGACAGCCCTACAACGGAGGGGACGGATACTTTTTTGGCGCTCATGGCGTTTATGGTCAAAAAAACCGTCCGGTTATCCTTTACCCTCACCTCCGGCTTAGGATTTTGCTCTATCACCGACCCGCGCACCCTGCCGGCAATAAACACCGAGTCGATAACCTCAAGGCGCAGGCGCTTGGCTTTGGCAAGGCGCTGCGCATCGGCAAGCGACAAGCCTGTGAAGTTGGGCAGCGCAAAGGTTTGTCCGTGCCGCGTATAAATCGTGAGCCACAGGTTAACGGCCAGCAGCGCAAGCGCCACCACGCTTACCGCCACAATGAGGTGGCGGGCGTAAAAGTTACCCCACACGCGCCACAAAAAGCGCTGACCCGCTACCGTATTTTTCTTGTTGGTTTTTGTTGGTTGCCACATATACATAGCGCTGCGATGCAGCCTTGATTATGCTCCGTATTCGTAATTTCTCAGCTCGTAGCCGTGCAAACTTCCTGCATATTATCATATTATTTTCCTGCAAAGTAAACCTTACCTTGCCGAAAATCAAAGCAAAAACAGTTAATATTGCTTAACTGCGCGATAAAGAGAATCCCGCTCTACGGGAATAAAGTGCGATTGGCGCGCCATTTTGCACAGCTCGCTCACCGTCATGCGGGGCGCTTTGTCGCCGGCGCCGGCCATGGCGTAGATTTTGGTGCTGTCGTCGATGGTGCCGTCCATATCGTCGGCGCCAAACGAAAGCGCAAGCTGCGCCAGCGCCTTGCCGCACATAGGCCAGTAAGCCTTAATGTGAAGAATGTTGTCAAGAAAAATGCGGCATATCGCCATGTTGCGCAGCTCCTCGATGGCCGAAATTTCGCCCAGGTCCGAGAGCGGATTGTTTTCCTTACAAAATTTGAGCGGAATAAAGGCGTTGAAGCCGCCCGTGTCGTCCTGCAAGCTGCGCAGGCGGAGGAGGTGCTCCACGCGGTGCTCGTACGTCTCCACATGCCCGTAGAGCATGGTTGCGTTTGACCCAATACCTTGCCGATGAGCGCTGCGGTGCACATCTATCCAGCCCTCCGCCCCAACCTTGTCGGGGCAAATTCGGGCGCGGACACTGTCGTCCAGAATTTCGGCGCCGCCGCCGGGGATAGATTGCAGCCCACACTTTTTGAGCCGTGCCAGCACTTCGTCCACCGGCAACCCCGACTGCTGCGCCATGCGCCACAACTCCTCCGCTGTGAACGCCTTGATGTGCACGTTGGGCAAAATCCGGCGCACGCCGCTAACCATGCTTTCGTAAAAATCGAGGGAATGGTGGGGGTGTACGCCGCCCACAATGTGCACCTCCGTAATATCCGACTCGGCATACTGCCGGGCAATGGCAAAAATTTCGTCAAGGCTCAAGTCCCAGCTGCCCTCCTGATTTTCGTCGCGGCGATATGAGCAGAACAGGCAGCGGTTGACGCAAATGTTAGTTGGCTCAATGTGAACGTTGCGGTTAAAGTAAACGTACTTTCCGTTGAGCCTTTCCCGTACGGTACTTGCCATCATTCCCAGCTCCGGAAGCGCTGCCGATCGGTACAGCGCAAGACATTCGTCCGGCGTGATGCGTTCGTTGGCAATAACTTTCTTGTAAATCGTATTCAAAATATCTTTCTGCGTAATTATCATCCCCTTTCAAAGCGTATTCGTCAAGCCGATTTCCGGCCTGCGAAGCGCCGCAAGAGTATGCTTTGCTTCAACATGCCGGTAACGTTCAATAGCCACCCATGCACGAATAGAGCAACAAAGAGAAAACTATTCGTGCATTGGTGGCTATCAACTAACTACATAAACCTACCGTGTAACGGCTACCGTTTACCTGCCGTATCTTGGTTCGTCGGAAACGGTAAGCTTTTTGCGTCCGCGGGCGCGACGTGCGGCCAACACCCGCCTACCATTAGCGGTTGACATCCTTTCTCTGAAGCCGTGCTTATTTTTGCGCTTGCGCACTGAGGGTTGAAAAGTCCTTTTCATCTCTACCTGTTTTTTTGGTTAACACCGGATGCACCTCTCGGCTCAGCCCGGCTAAAGTTAAAACTAAACTCCCCTACTCTACCCCGCCAGCGGCGGAATACGGTAAGAAAGCCATGCTATATTATTACGTGAAATAAATGCCCCGCCGTTAGCCGCCAACGCTTCATGCGCCTCAAACAGATAACGGGCTGCAAAGATAACTCTTTTCGGTAAAAATGCAAAATAAATCTATAAAGATTTTGGGGTAACCGCACAAAATTTTAGGACAATTTGCATGGGGCGGCGGCGGGTGGCTATGAGGCCGTAATTGTTTTCAGCACGTACATGGCCTGCGCGGTGGTGGTTACCCTCGGCGCAACTAACGAGAGCTTACCGTTTTGCTCCTTCAGCTTGAATTGTAGCGGCTTTAAAGCTATCTGCTGCATGATGTTTTCAAATGTAGCGCTTTTGTAGTAGGAGCTTTGCTGATTGCCAACAAAGTAGGCAATCATGAGGCTATTTTTCAGGATGATTTTTTCAAATCCCAGCAAAATAGCAGCCTGCCGCAGCCTGACTACGTTAAGCAGTTCCTCGGCAGCCGGCGGCATGGCGCCAAAGCGATCGGTCATGCGGGCGTGGAAGTCGGCTATTTCGGCTTCATTTTGCAGGTTGTCCAGCTCGCGGTAGAGGCGGATTTTTTCGGCCATGTTGCTCACGTAGGTGTCGGGGATGAGCGCCTCCATGTCGGTTTCTATGGCGCAGTCGGGCAGCGGAGACCATACGGCGCTGCGCTGCGGCAGGTGATGAGCGGGCTTGCTGTCGCCGTCGGGCTTGCTATCGCCGTCGGGCTGCTGCATGGCGGTTGCCCACTCCTCCTCGCGCAGCTCGGAAAGCGCCTCGTTGAGAATTTTCTGGTAGGTTTCGAACCCTATCTCGGCGATAAAGCCGCTCTGCTCGCCGCCCAGCAGATTTCCTGCCCCGCGAATGTCCAAGTCCTGCATGGCAATGTTGAAGCCGCTGCCGAGGTCGGAGAACTCTTCAATGGCGCGCAATCTTCTACGCGCTTCGGCGGTGAGCGACGACGTTGGAGGCGCCAGCAGGTAGCAGAACGCCTTGCGGTTGCTTCGCCCCACGCGCCCCCGCAGCTGGTGCAGGTCGCTCAGCCCAAAGTTTTGCGCATGGTTGATGATAATGGTGTTGGCGTTGGGGATGTTGAGTCCATTCTCGATGATGTTGGTGGCGATGAGCACGTCGTACTCACCCATGATGAAGTCCACCACGCGCTTTTCCATTTCGTTGCCCTCCATTTGCCCGTGCGCAACGGTTATCTTTGCGCGGGGGCAGGCCTTGCGTATGGTTTCCTCTATCGACAAAATATCCTGCACCCGATTGTGCACAAAAAATGTTTGCCCGCCGCGCGACATTTCGCGCTCTATGGCTTCGCGGATAACGTCTTCGCTGAAGGTGTGCAGCGTGGTGGCTATGGGCTGCCGGTTGGGCGGCGGGGTTTGTATGATGGAGAGGTCGCGCGCACCCATGAGCGAGAACTGCAAGGTGCGCGGGATGGGCGTGGCGGTTAGCGTCAGCGTATCGACGTTGAGCCGTATTTTCCGCAGCTTTTCCTTTGCCGCCACGCCGAACTTTTGCTCCTCGTCGATAATGAGCAACCCCAAATCTTTGAACTTTATGGAGCTGCCGAGTAGCTTGTGCGTACCGATGATGACGTCAATTTTTCCGGCGGCCAGCTCGGCGAGTATTGTTTTTGCCTCGGTAGCGGTTGTAAACCGGCTCAGGTACTCAATGCGGCAGGGGAAGTTGTGCAGCCGCCTGCAAAATGTTTTGTGGTGCTGAAGGGCAAGAATGGTGGTGGGCACCAGCACCGCCACCTGCTTGCTGTCGGTAATGGCTTTGAAGGCAGCGCGCATGGCGACCTCCGTTTTGCCAAACCCCACGTCGCCGCACACCAGCCTGTCCATCGGCGTTTCGTCCTCCATGTCGGCTTTTACGGCCTGCGTAGCTTTGAGCTGGTCGGGGGTGTCCTCGTAGATGAACGACGCCTCGAGCTCTTGCTGTAGGTAGGAGTCGACCGAAAAGGCAAATCCTTTGGTATTTTTTCGCTGGGCGTAAAGCGCAATGAGGTCTTTGGCAATATCCTTGACCTTGCTCTTGGTGGCGTTTTTGAGCCGCTGCCACGCGCCTGTTCCCAGCTTGTATATTTTGGGCGGATCACCCTCTCGGCTTTTGTAGCGCGATATGCGGTGCAGCCCGTGTACGCTCACAAAGAGTACGTCGCCGTCCTTGTACACGAGCTTAATGAACTCGTGGGGTTTTCCGTTTACGGGCTGCTTCACCAGCCCTCCAAACATGCCCACGCCGTGGTCGATGTGCACCACGTAGTCGCCCATCTGGAGCGAGTTCAGGTCTTGAATGGTGAGCTGCTCGCTCTTGTCGGGCGCGCCGTGCAGCTTGTAGCGGTGGTAGCGGGCAAAAAGTTGATGGTCGGTGTAGCAGCATATTTTTGCGCCGCTGTCCACAAAGCCTTCGTGCAGCGCCAGCGGTACCTGCTCAAATCCTTTCACCTCGCCGTTGATGCCAGCGAGTATGCCGGCTATGCGCTCGGCCTGCAGCAGGCTGTCGGTAAGCAGAAAGTTCGCAAAACCTTTATCCTCGTTTTCCTTGAGGTTGTCCGCCAGCAAGTCGAAGTTTTTGTTGAAAGCAGGCTGCGGGGTGGCGCAGAAGCGGCAGTGCGCTCCCTGTGCTGCTCCGCTGTCGGCTTGGCTTTCGTTGCCAATGGCGAAAAGTACGCGGCGGAACTTTTGCAGCGCCTGCTCAAAATCCTCCCCGCCGATGCTCGCGCTGCCTGCCGCCTCGTGCTGCGCGGCAATTCTTTGGGCGGCCAGCCGGATGTTGCTTACCCAAACGGTAGCAGTAGCGCTGCCGCCGGTGCGCTTATCGCCGGTATGCGCCTGCATAAAATCAAAAAGCGATATGCTGCTGTCGGGCGCCGCGCTGCGCCGGAGGTTGGGGATAATCTCCATCTCGCTGCACTTGGCTTCGGAGAGCTGCGTGTTGATGCTGAAGCTGCGGATGCTTTCCACCTCGCTGCCGAAAAAGTCAACGCGGTAGGGCTTGCTGTCGGCAAACGAAAAAATATCAATAATGCTTCCGCGCACCGCAAACTGCCCGGCCTCGTACACAAAGTCAACGCGCTCAAGGCCGTATTCTACCAGCGTTTCGTGGACAAACTCAAGGTCGATTTGTTCGCCGACGTGCAGCTTCAGGGTGTTTTTTTGCAGCTGTTCGATAGAGGCAACTTTTTCGCCGACAGCCTCAGGGTAGCTCACCACGCAGAGCGCGCCGCTGTCGGCCATTTCGATAATTTGCGTAAGCGCGGCGGTGCGCTGTATGTCGGTAGCGGTGTCCTCCTTTTCGTGCTGCACGTAGTACAGGTAGCCGGAGGGGAAGAACAGCACGCCGCGCCCCTCGAGCAGGTTGTAGAGGTCGTTGTAGAAGTAGGCAGCCTCCTCGCGGTCGTCGAGTACGAAGAGGTGCAAGCCGCCCAGCTGCTTTGCGGCGGCAGCGCCCAGCAAGCTCCGCGCCGAGCCAGCCAGCCCGCTTACGTACAGCGGTGCGCCGTTGGGATGTTGTAGCTTTTCGCGCAGGCCCGAAAATTCGGCTTGCGCTGTAAACAGGGTGATTAATTTTTCGATAGTCATAAGCGTCTGCTGAGGTATGCTATGCGCTCAGCGGGTGCAAAGATAAAAAAAATTAGGAATTATACTGTGCGGGATAGCTTTATACATTCGCACAAAACTACGCCGCGCGAAGTATAAATTAGGAATTAGGAATCGGATATTACCAATTAGGATAATTCGATTACTTCACGTAACTTTATCCGAAACAATACTTCGTTATAAAACCACCTTTCTTTAAGCCGCGATTAATCCATAATCACAGAGTTCATTGATAATTTTTTGATTTTTTCGGGTGTTCGGGTTGATAGCGAACTTGCGAATAAATA
>JAISGH010000189.1 GCA_031263185.1 Prevotellaceae bacterium
GTATCATTTTTTATGGCACTAATTATATAATTGTACATCAGTATGTTATGGCATAAATTATGGTAATTATGACACCAAATGGCACTAATTATGGCACTAATTAATATTCTATAAAAACATATAAAATTAGTTTTTATTTTTGTTATTTGAATAAATTAAAGACATTTATGGTGTGGCGTATTAATCATTCTCAGATGGAACTAAGGTTAGCGAAATTTGGGTATTATTGGGTGATTTTCAGAATATTGCTAAGTAAATAGTTGTGAAATGGCATTAATGTGTCATTAAAATGACACTATAAATGACACTATAAAGTTCAGTATAGCATAATAATAATTTGCGTAATAGGTTTTAAAGCATTAATAGCATAAAATAAATAGTAGTAATAATTAATAGATTAGTATCGTGTTCAGCTTTTCAATCGTAACCCAGTGGATAGATGAGTTTCTCCGTCAGTACTTGTGCGGCGGCTTAGCGCTGTTTGTCGAGTGCTTGCTTGTTGGGTTTCTTCTTCTGCTGGCGTACGCGGTGTTTGCGCTTATCCTGATATACATGGAGCGCAGGGTATGCGCCTTTATGCAGTGCCGCCTGGGGCCTAACCGCGTGGGGCCGTTCGGTATATTCCAAACGGTTGCCGATATGGTAAAAATTCTCCTCAAGGAGCTCATCCATATCGACCGCGCCGACCACTTTTTGTTTCGCCTGGCGGCCTTTTTTGTGCTCATTGCTTCGGTGGGAACGTTTGGGGCTTTGCCGTTTGCAAAGGGGCTACATGCGGTAGATTTCAACATGGGGGTGTTCTACCTGCTGGCCATATCGTCGCTGGGCGTGGTGGGTATTCTGCTGGCGGGGTGGTCGAGCAACAGCAAGTACACCATGATTGGCGCCATGCGCAGCGGTGCGCAGCTCATCAGCTACGAGCTGTCGTGCGGGCTGTCGCTGCTTGCCATTGTGGTGCTGTCGGGCACTATGCAGCTCTCGGAGATAGTGGAGCTGCAGGCCGATTCGTGGTTTATCTTTCAGGGGCACGTTCCGGCAGCGATAGCTTTTTTCACCTACCTCATTGCCGGCCACGCCGAAACAAACAGAGGGCCGTTTGACCTGCCCGAAGCCGAATCGGAGCTTACTGCCGGCTACCACACCGAGTATTCGGGCATACAGTTTGGCTTTTTCTACCTTGCCGAGTACCTGAACATGTTCATTGTTGCCGCCATTGCCGCTACCATGTTTCTGGGCGGGTGGATGCCGCTGCACATTCCCGGATGGGAAGCGTTTAACCACGCCATGGACTACATTCCGTCGGCAATCTGGTTTTTGGGGAAGACGTTCATGTGCGTGTTCTTTGCGCTGTGGATTAGGTGGTCGTTCCCCCGCCTCCGCATAGACCAGCTGCTGAGGTTCGAGTGGAAGATTTTGATGCCGATATGCCTCATCAACATTCTGCTGATGGCAATATGCGTGGCGCTGTGATAGTAATCCGGTTAAGATAATAAGGACACAAGAGGGAAAAAATAATGAAACTACTTCGCTACATCAAAAAAATCATTTTGGGGATATACCACCTGCTTCAGGGCATGTACATTTCGATGCTCAACATGCTGCGCCCGAAGATAACCGAGAAGTACCCCGAAAACCGAAAAACCAAGGTGCATTTTGAGCGTTTTCGTGGACAGCTGACGATGCCCCACAACGCCCAAAACCAGCATAAATGCACGGCGTGTGGCCTCTGCATGTTGGGTTGTCCCAACGGTACCATTCGCGTAATCAGCAAAAAAGTGACGGACGAGGTAACGGGAAAGGAAAAAAAGGCGCTCGACAAGTATCTTTACGATATTGGCAGCTGCACGTTTTGCAACCTCTGCACCGCTGCCTGCGCGCAGGACGCTATTGTATGGACACCGTTTTTTGAGCATACCGTATATACGCGCAGCAAGCTGGTGAAGCAGCTCAACCTCGAAGGGTCAACGTTGGAAGTAAAAACAAAAACCGAGTAGCACTCAAAGCACTATTGTGATATGGAACTGTCAAGCAACTTAATAATTTTTTACCTACTTGCCGCGTTTATGGTTGTATCGGCAATACTTGCCGTTGCCTCGAAGCGGATAATGCGCGCGGCCACCTGCCTGCTGTTTGTGCTTATCGGCACGGCAGGCCTTTACCTGCTGCTCAACTACCACTTTTTGGCGGCGGTGCAGCTGTCGGTGTATGCAGGGGGCATTTTGGTGCTGTTTCTCTTTGCCATATTCCTTACCAACCCCAAGGGCGATGCCGTGGAGCCTCGCGACAAGCGGCGGGTAATTATGGGCATTGCGGGAGCGCTCTGCGGAGCCGTTGTAACCGGCATTATCGTCCTGAAGCAATTTTTCCTGTACCCCGTTCCCGATGGCGCTATCGGCGACCACGAGGTGAGCATGAAGGTGATTGGAACAGCCCTCATGGGTACGGAAAAATACCAGTACCTGCTGCCGTTTGAGGCGCTGAGCGTGCTGCTGCTGGCCTGCATCATCGGCGGAATATTGATTGCGAGGAAAAGTTGAGAAAATTTTGAATTTTGAATTATGAATTTTGAATTTTGAATGGAAAGAGTATCCTATGTACCGAAAAATATTTACGCCAAGCGAACAAAACAGCAGCATACCGTTTACCATTCCGCAAGAATGGTATGGTCGTCCGATTGAAATCATTGCATTCCCTGTCGGCGCAGCAGAGTTGCCGCAGCAGGTGTCTGTAGAGCAAAGCAGACGAAAAAAACGGGAAGAGTTACTTGATAAATACCTGATAGATTTGTCCGGTTTCAAATTTAACCGCGATGAGGCAAACGATTATGGGTTGTAGTTTATAGTAGGAATTATTGAATTATTGAATTATTGAATTGTTGAATTTTGAATTATGATATCAATAAACCATTACTTGGTGTTGAGCACCATCCTGTTTTTTGTGGGAATCTACGGATTTATCGCGCGGAAAAATATGCTCGCCGTGCTCATTTCGGTAGAGCTGGTGCTGAACGCTGTTGAAATCAACTTTAGCGTGTTCAACCGCTACCTGTACCCCGAACAGATGGAAGGAATGTTTTTTAGCCTGTTCGGCATTGCCATATCGGCTGCCGAAACGGCGGTGGCGATTGCCATTATTATCAACGTTTACAGGAATATACAGAATATTGATATACGGCATATTGATAAGCTGAAAGGCTGACAGCATTTACAATTTATTCATTTACCAATTTACCATATAAGTATATGGAGTTTACCTTACTGATTGTAGTCGTTCCCCTGCTGATGTTTTTTGTGCTGGGGCTTGTAGGAAGCAAGATGAGCCACCGCGCGGCGGGCGTTGCCGGTACGCTGGGGATGGCTGTGGCTGCCGTTTTATCGTACGCGGCGGCGTTCCGCTACTTTTTTGCGGAGGGAAAAGTAGATGGCGTTTTCCAGCAAATAACCGCATTTTCTGTTGAGTGGCTGCGCTTTACCGATAAGCTGCACATTGACCTTGGGGTGCTGCTCGACCCCATTTCGGTGATGATGCTTGTGGTAATTACCACCGTATCGCTCATGGTGCACATTTACAGCCTTGCGTACATGCACGGCGAAAAAGGCTTTCAGCGCTACTACGCGCTGCTGTCGCTGTTCAGCTTCTCCATGCTGGGCTTGGTGGTGGCAACCAACATCTTTCAGATGTACATTTTTTGGGAGCTGGTGGGCGTTTCGTCCTATTCGCTCATTGGATTTTACTACACCAAGCCTTCGGCGGTATCGGCCTCCAAAAAGGCGTTTATCGTTACCCGCTTTGCCGACCTTGGCTTTCTCATTGGCATACTGATAGTATCGTACTACACCGGTACGTTTGACTTTGGCCTGCTAACGGGCGACGGGGCTTCGCTGGTGCTTGAATCTACCGCGGGGCTGTCGTTCATGGGCGTGTCGGTGGCTTCGTGGGCAATGGCGCTCATCTTCATGGGGGGAGCGGGTAAATCGGCCATGTTCCCGCTGCACATTTGGCTGCCCGACGCTATGGAAGGCCCCACGCCGGTGTCGGCGCTCATCCACGCTGCCACGATGGTGGTTGCCGGCGTTTACCTTGTGGCGCGGCTGTTCCCCGTGTACTACTTTGCCGCCCCCGACGTGCTGGCAATGGTGGGGTACATCGGGGCGTTCACCGCGCTGTTTGCCGCCGTGATTGCCATCACGCAAACCGACATTAAGCGGGTGCTGGCGTTTTCTACCATTTCGCAAATTGCCTACATGATGGTGGCGCTGAGCGTTTCGGGCTACGGCGGGCACGACGGCCTGGGGTACATGGCCTCCATGTTCCACTTGTTTACCCACGCTTTCTTCAAGGCTTTGCTCTTTCTTGGCGCAGGCTCGGTGATACATGCCGTGCACAGCAACGAAATGGGCGATATGGGCAACCTGCGCAAGTACATGCCCATTACGCATGTAACTTTTCTCATAGCCTGCCTGGCAATTGCCGGTATTTGGCCGTTTTCGGGATTTTTCAGCAAGGACGAAATTCTTGCGGCGGCGTTTCACCACAACCTCCTGCTGTTTGTTACCCTCTGGGTGGTGGCCGGCCTCACGGCTTTCTACATGTTCCGCCTGTACTACAATATCTTTTGGGGTAAGGCAAAATCGTACGACGAGCATCACAAGCCGCACGAATCGCCGTTAGCCATGTCGCTTCCGCTCCTGCTTCTTGCGCTGCTGACGCTCACTGTGGGTTGGGCGGCGCCTTTCTCCGAGCTCGTTAGCAGCGACAGCATTCCGTTTGAAACTCACCTTGAGTGGGGCGTTGCGCTATCCGGCATTTTTGTGGCGCTGGCAGGCATATACGTGGCAACGAGGCTGTACGCAAGGGGAGGGGAGCGCCCTGCAAAAATAGCAACCTCGCTGGGCGGATTTTACCGCGCTACGCTGCACAAATTTTACTTGGACGAACTTTGGATATTTATTACCAAAAAGGTGATTTTCAAATATCTTTCGGACCCTATTGCGTGGTTCGACAAGCATATTATCGACGGTACGATGGATGGCGTAGGGTGGGTAACCACGTGTCTATCGTCGTCCGTCAAAGTTTTCCAAAACGGCAAGGTGCAGTTCTACGCTTTTGTGTTTGTTTTCGGCACGTTTGTGATTGCTGTTTGGGCGCTGTTTTTGTAAAATGCTCAGATTATGTTAGAATCGGAAAAAATATCGGCTTGCTACATAAAAGAGGTTACTTTACCTGCTTTTAAATGCTTCAAAGAAAAACACAAATTCTCCTTTGTAGATGAGCATGGCGGCTGGTGTCAATGGACGGTTTTTCTCGGCAATAATAATGCGGGAAAAACGAACTTGCTAAAGGAGATTGCAATTGAGGAGTGGCAAAAAAATATACATGGATATGGTGTTGTTCGGGTCATAAAATCGCAAGGTATTGCCACCGAGGGGGGGACACCGCCGCCGCCTGAGATGGTAGTTCGTGCCATAGAATCGCAAGGTATTACTACTACCACCACTACCACACCAATGCCGACACCAATGCCATTTGTTCGTGACATAAAATCGCAAGATCTTTCATTTTCAAATTTAGCCTTTTGGCAACAAAATACAGATAATCTTTTAAACAATAGCAAACTGATTAATTTTGAAGATTGGCTGTTTCAGCTGGATTATGCCGCAAAAAATAAGCAGCAGCGGGCAAAGGACAGGTTAACGCTGCTAAAATCAGTGATAATTAGCGACATTTTTCCCGAAATAAACGATATGCGGTTTGTTTCCGACGAAAAATTGAGCAACTACATAGAGTTTAAAACCAAGGATGGCTGGTACAAGTTTGCAGCGCTTGGGTATGGCTACCAAGCTACCTTGTCGTGGATGTGCGATTTCTGTAAAAAAATGTTCGACCGCTACCCCGATAGCGAACAGCCACTCAGAGAGCCTGCGGCGCTTTTGGTTGACGAGCTGGATTTGCACCTGCATCCCCAATGGCAGAGGACTATTATCAAGTATCTGTCCGATATTTTCCCCGCCACGCAGTTTATCGTTACAACGCACAGCCCGTTTATCATACAGTCTATGCAGCGCGTAAACTTATATACCTTGCAGCGTGACGGCGACCATACGCTTGTTCGGCATTACGGTATGCGCTCTTTTTTGGGCTGGAGAATAGAGGAAATTTTGAGCGAAATCATAGGCTTGGAGGACAATATTCAAACTGATACGTACCAAGCGCTGATGAAGCAATTCAGCGATGCTTTAAGCGAGGAGGATTACCGACAAGGAAAACAGGCTTATGACGGGCTAATGAACATATTGCACCCTCAGAGCATGGAGCGCAAGCTATTAGATATTCAACTTTCACAGCTGATACCGGATGATAAGGCTTGATATACCTGCAAAGCCGGTAGAGTTGACGGATGAGTTGGCCAGCAAATTGACGCAAGAGTTTAAAGCCACTCAAAAGCCGGTTTGGAAAGTTACTTGGCTGCTGGATGCTGTTTCGGCAATGGCTTTTAGCAAGTGCTGCTATTCGGAAGTACGCTTGGGAGAAGAAAGCAAGTACATAGAGGTTGAGCATTTTCATCCGAAATCGCTATATCCCGACGAGGTAATGGCATGGGGTAACCTCCTGCCTGCCTGCAAAAAGTGTAACGCTACAAAGGGTGAACATGATACGGTTAGCCAACCAATTGTAAATCCGTTTGTGGATAATCCTAAAACGTATTTTTATTTTGAAAATTCTTTCTACAGGGTCAAAGGAAACTCTCAAAAAGGGAAGTTGACTATCCAAAAGTTGGGGTTAAATGACTTCAAGCATTTTGTAGAACCGCGAATGCGCATTAGCAAATCGATAAATAGAACGCTTAACGATTTACATGAAGATTTCTCCGGCTCCGAGTTGACGAAATATACGATCTACACAAAAAGATTTAAACGCTTGCTGCAAACAGGAAATCGCAAGGAAGAATATGCAGCGCTGGTTTCTACAACCATACTGTTGAGCAGCGACTTTGAAGGAATTGAAGCAATGCTGAAAAAATGTAGCCGTTGGGACAGCGAGTTGGAGAAGTTAAAAGAAGAATTATTGTATTGTGCGTTGATGAAGTAGCTTGCCATGCGGTATGCAGGAAAATTATAGCGAAAGTAAAATCTTTACAGCAATGGATTGAGCCGATACTCGTTGAGCGCGATACCGATTACGCCGGATTTTTGGACGAAATCTGGCGCACCGGAATCCTGATTGAAAGTGAGTAACAGCTGAACACAACAATGGAAAAAGTAAGGGAAAGGCGGCGAGAACCTCTGCGCTTTGCTGTATCCGGCACAAAGCATGCTGAAAAAGCACGGCTGAAAAAAGAATTTGAATTTAGAAAGTAGCTCATGTGCATAAACAGGCTCATACTTGGCGACAACCTCGAAGTCCTGAAAGCGATGGAGGGTGAGACGGTGGACTTAATCTACCTCGATCCGCCGTTTTTCAGCAACCGCGACTATGAGGTTATTTGGGGCGATGAGGGTGAGGTGCGCAGCTTTCAAGACCGCTGGGCGGGCGGCATTGAGCACTACATCGCATGGCTCAAGGAGCGGGTTGGCGAAATGCATCGAGTACTGAAGCCTGCGGGCAGCATTTTTCTGCACTGCGATTGGCATGCAAATGCGTATATCAGGGTGGAAATTTTGGATAGAATTTTTGGGAAAAATAATTTTCGGAACGAAATAGTGTGGTGCTACAGAGGTGGAGGAGCACCCAAAAGGGATTTCGGACGCAGGCATGATACTATTTTTCGCTACGGAAAAAGTCAGCAGTACACGTTTAATACCGATAGCATACGAATACCTTATCAAGCAGAAGGTATAGGGCGAAAGGATGACGCAATGTGGGGAAAACACAGAGGATCTGATAAGGTGTATAAGCCAAACCCTTTAGGGAAAATACCTGAAGATTGGTGGTTTATCAATACGCTCAACGCGAATGATCCCGAGCGAATCGGTTATCCCACTCAAAAACCGAGAGAGCTGCTGGAGCGTATCATTAAATGTGCCAGCAACGAGGGCGACCTTGTGCTCGATCCGTTTATGGGCGGCGGTACTACCATTGCCGTTGCCGACAAGCTGGGCAGAAAGTGGATAGGTATCGACCATTCGGTGCAGGCGGTGAAGGTAACCGAGTTGCGGCTGCACCAGCAAACCGATTTGTTCACCGACATTTACGCCAATTCGTACACCTTGCAGCTGCATAAGTACGACTACGATATGCTTCGCAGCAAGGATGCTTTTGAGTTCGAGAGCTGGATTATCGGACAACTTGGCGGTACAAGCAACGCCAAGCAGCGTAGCGACTTCGGAATAGACGGCGCAATGTGCGATGGTACGCCTGTACAGGTAAAGCGCTCCGAAAGCGTAGGGCGCAACGTGGTGGATAGCTTTCTTTCGGCAGCACAGCGCTACGACAAGAAAGCGTTTGAAAAAAATGTTGCAGAGCAAAAGCCGACAGGCTACATCGTTGCATTTTCATTTAGCAAAGGTGCAGTAGAGGAGGTGGCGCGGCTAAAGCTCAAAGAAGGTATTATCATCAACCTTGTGTCGGTAGATACTATTATTCCCGTTTCAAAGAAACCGTGCATAAAGATAGAAGTCAATGAGCTTTCGCGCGATGCAAGCGGTGTTCGCGAAGTTGAGTTTACGGCCGCAGCCAAAAGCGATGCCGGCATTGAGTTTTACAGCTGGGATTTTGAATACAGCGAAAGTAAGGGATTTAAGCCGCTTGTCATCCGGGATATTACCGGCCGTCAACAGCACGGGTTCAAGGCAGGCGTTCACCACATCGCCGTGAAAGCGGTGGACAACGACGGCTTGGAGAATATCGAAACCATCAAGCTGAAGGTAAACGGTACGGTGGAGCGGCAGTGAGCTTAAAAAAGTAGTATCTTTGTGGCAAGTAAACCATAAATTGCAAAGCGATATGATAACAATACAAATAGACAATAGCAAGCAAGAAGGATTGGAGTTGATGCAGGAAATCCATAAGCGTCCTGAATCTGTTCACAGGATTCATAGCGTTCAAAATGGTAAGCCCAAAGGGTACCTTACGGCGGAGGAGTGGAGAGACCAATGCTTGGCAATGGTTGATGATCTTTTTGACAAAAAAAAATAAATAATTATACAACAAAAATATAGCATACAATTTTATTATGAACATTTTATCTGCTTTTGTAGTTGTTCCGTTAGCCATGCTGCTAATGCTGTTTGTCTGTCGCCGGACGTCGCAGATACGCGCCATTATGGTGGCGGGCGCGTCGGCGCTGGTGGCGCTGGCGGCGGTGCTGGCCGCGCTGTTTGTGCAGCAGCGCGCCGTTTCGCCGGATGAAATGCTGTTTGTGTCCGACCTTGTGTGGTACAAATCGCTCAACATCCACTACACGGTGGGCGTTGACGGTATTTCGGTGCTGATGCTGGCGCTTTCGGCCATCATCGTTTTCACGGGCGTTTTCTCATCGTGGCACATGCCCCGCGAGTACTTTATGTGGTACTGCCTGCTGGCCATTGGGGTATTTGGCTTTTTTATCAGCATCGACCTGTTCACCATGTTCCTGTTCTACGAGGTTGCCCTTATCCCCATGTACCTGCTGATTGGCGTGTGGGGCACGGGGCGCAAGGAGTACTCGGCCATGAAGCTTACGCTGATGCTCATGGCGGGGTCGGCGTTCCTGCTGGTGGGCATTTTGGGTATCTACTTCACGTCGGGGGCTACGAGCATGAGCATGCTGGAGCTGGCCAAGCAGCATATCCCAATGCTGCACCAGTACTGGATTTTTCCGGCAACCTTTCTTGGGTTTGGCGTGCTGGGCGCTCTGTTTCCGTTCCACACGTGGTCGCCCGACGGCCATGCCTCTGCGCCTACCGCTGTGTCCATGCTTCACGCCGGCGTGCTGATGAAGCTTGGCGGGTACGGCTGCTTTCGCGTAGCCATTGGGCTTATGCCCGAGGCTGCGCATGAGCTGTCGTGGATTTTTCTTATCCTTACGGGAATAAGCGTGGTGTACGGGGCGCTGAGCGCCGTGGTGCAGACCGATTTGAAGTACATCAACGCCTACTCGTCGGTGAGCCACTGCGGGCTGGTGCTGTTTGCCATCCTCATGCTCAACCGCACTGCCATGACCGGCGCCGTGCTGCAAATGCTCTCGCACGGGCTGATGACGGCGCTTTTCTTTGCCCTCATCGGCCTCATCTACGGGCGAACGCACACGCGCGATATTCGCGAAATGGGCGGGCTGATGAAGGTAATGCCTTTTGCGGCGGTATGCTACGTCATTGCGGGCTTGGCGTCGCTGGGGCTGCCGTTCCTGAGCGGATTTGTGGCGGAGATGACCGTATTTGTCGGGGCATTTCAGCATACCGATACGTTTCACCGCGTGCTGACCATTGTGGCCACCTGCTCCATCGTCATTACGGCGGTGTACATTCTGCGCACGGTGGGCAAAATCCTGTACGGGCCGGTGCAGGACGAGCACCACCTGCACCTGTCGGACGCTGCATGGTATGAGCGGATTTCGGCTGTTGGGCTGATTATTTTTATCGCCATGCTCGGCATGTTTCCATACGGCGTTTCGGAGCTAATTAGCCAAAGCTTGGAGCCGATTATAGCAAGGCTGATGTAATCAACAATTAACAATTAATAATTAATAATTAATAATTAACAATTAACAATTAATAATTGCAGGTGGACAAGGTATTGAAGATATTGTTAAGGTGCATAGCGCCTTCGACGGCGGCGGCAATATGGATATTGTCTTCGCAGAGTAGGCTTCCCGTTATTAAAGGCGTTTTTGGGATAGATAAGGTGCAGCATATCCTTGCCTACGCTGTGCTTGCCGTGGGAGTGGCATTTTGGTTTTCTCGTGCGCGGTGGAAAGTTCACGCCGCGCAAACGCTGGTAGTAGCCGCCTGCATTGCTTCGCTTTACGGCGTAACGGACGAGGTACACCAACATTTTGTTCCGGGGCGGGACTGCAACGTGTGGGACTGGGCTGCCGATACGATAGGTGCACTTCTTGGCGCAGCGCTGTATTGGAGAGTTTTGAAATTTAAGGAATTGGGATGGCCGTTTAAAGGGCTAACGAATAAAAATTGAAAATGATGGACAGTAAACCGAAAAATCCTCGTTAGTACGCTTTGGAAAAGCAGGGCGAGCGGGGGCAGGGAACTGCTTATTTGTTAAAATGGAGGCAGTTAATTGGCTCATAATTGGCTCATAATCGAATGGGTTATTAATGGTATTTACTTTCATTATTGTTATTATCAGATAGTTGTGATTATTTTAAATGGCTCAGCGAAAATTTCTGCGCTATAAAATTTTAACACTAACTTATAAAAAAGTTATGCCAATAAAACATAAACACCATCAATTCATGCAATCCGGCATAAACATTCAGGTTGCGGACAAGCGAGGGACGAAGTGGCGTGTATGGGATTGGGATATATAAAGCACGTAAAAATTTTAATATTAACTTATAGTCATGTCATTTTTTAGCGATTTTCTTCTTTTACGTCAAGAGATAAGCCTGATGGCCGTGTTTCTTGTCCTGTTTATGTACGATATTTTGTCCTCCGGGCGAGGCAAAGCGTATTTTCATTTGGTGGCGTGTGCGCTGTTTGGCCTGCATACTGCCCTGGGCTTTCTTCCTGCCGAATCCGGCAGCGCTTTTGGCGGCATGTACGTAACCTCGCCGCTCACCGCGCTGATGAAAAATATTTTAAGCATTGGTACTTTTGTGGTGCTCATGCAGGCCAGCCGGTGGCTGCGCGTATCGGGCAAGCAGGGCGAGTTTTACGTCATCATCCTTTCTACCCTGCTGGGGATGAACTTTATGGTCTCGGCGGGGAGCTTCATGCTGCTCTACATAGGCATCGAAATGGCGTCGCTGCCCATGGCATGCCTCGCCGCGTTCGACAAGTACAAAGAGAAATCGGCCGAGGCCGGCGTAAAGTATATTCTGCTGGCGGCTTTGTCGTCCGGCATTATGCTGTTTGGGCTGTCGTTCCTGTACGGCGCTACCGGAAGCATGTACTTTGCCAACATGCAGAGCCTTATTGACGCCGCGCCGATAGCGGTGCTGGGCTTTGTGCTGTTCTTTGTAGGGCTGGCGTTCAAAATCTCCGTCGTGCCCTTTCACCTGTGGACAGCCGACGTGTACGAGGGCGCACCCACGAGCGTTACGGCTTACCTGTCGGTAGTATCGAAGGGGGCTGCCGTGTTTGCGCTGGTATTCACGCTGTGGCAGGTATTTGGCGCCATATCGGAGGTGTGGCATCACCTGCTGTGGGGGCTATCGCTGGTTACCATTGTGCTGGGTAACTTGTTTGCCATTGGGCAAAAAGACATCAAGCGGTTTTTTGCCTTTTCGTCCATCTCGCAGGCAGGCTTTATCCTGCTGGGCGTAATGGGCGGTACGGAGCAGGGCATGACGGCCACCGTTTACTTTGTGCTGGTGTATTTGTTCTCCAACCTTGCCGCCTTTGGCGTAATATCGGCGGTGGAGAACGAGTCGGGGCGTACGGATATTGCCGCCTACAACGGGCTGTTTCGCTCCAACCCCAAGCTGACGTTTGTGATGACGCTTGCCGTATTTTCGCTGGCCGGTATTCCGCCGTTTGCGGGTTTTTTCAGCAAGTTCTTCATCTTTGCAGCGGCGGCAGAGCAGGGCGAGTACCTCCTCGTGTTCCTTGCGCTGATCAACACCGTCATTTCACTTTTCTACTACCTGCTGGTTATACGGGCTATGTTCATTAACCCTGCCGAAGAGTCGGCTGTTGGCAAAATCCGCTCCGGCGGGTACATCCGGCTAAGCCTCGCGCTGTGCACCGCCGGCATACTGCTCGTTGGCTTGCTGAGCGGCATTTACGAGTACGTTGGGGGAATTAGCTTTGGGATATAAGTACGGGCAACCGCGCCCGTCATTCCGAGCGCAGCGAGGAATCTCCTCTCATACCGACTGCACTTGGGTAGTTTGATGGCAGGAGATTCCTCGCTGCGCTCGGAATGACGGCACATCATCACTCATTTTTTGCCATACATTAGCCAAAAAAAATTAAAGACAAATGAAAAAAATAAAAGTAGCAATCTTGTCAATCCTTTCTTTTTCCGGTTGCTTTGCAGCCGAAAAATCGGTTAGCGCCTCGGAAGTGATGCTATCCCGCTCTGCCGGCTTGCAAGTTGAGCATCTCAGCAATCCGCTCGGAGTAGATAACCCTGCGCCCCGCCTTTCGTGGCAAATGGACGACAAGCGGCAGGGCGCAAGGCAAACCGCATACCGGATTGCTGTGGGAATGGATTCGTCGGCGGTAGAAAATGGGGTAGGGGAGATGTGGGATACCGACAAGGTGACTTCCGACAAAACGCTGCTCGAGTACGCCGGGAAACCGCTACAGCCCTTTACCAAGTACTATTGGAAGCTAATCCTCTGGGACGACCGGAGCAAGCCGGCCTCTTTCCCTGTAAATTCGTTTGAAACAGGCATGATGAATGTAAAAAATTGGAAAGGAGTCTGGATTGACGATGGCAACGATAAGGATTACCAGCCCGCGCCGTACTTCCGGAAGCAGCTTGCAGCAACGAAAAAAATTCAATCTGCCCGCGCCTACATTGCCGCTGCCGGACTTTACGAGCTTTACGTAAATGGGAATAAAGTAGGCAACCATCGCCTCGACCCTGCTTACACGCGCTTCGACCGCCGAAATTTGTACGTGACTTACGACATTACGCCGCTGCTGCTGCAAGGCGAAAACGCCGTCGGCGTGCTGCTTGGCAACGGCTGGTATAATCACCAAAGCCTCGCCGTGTGGGATTTTGACCGCGCTCCGTGGCGCAACCGCCCCGCTTTCTGCATGGACATCCGCGTTGCATATACCGACGGAACGGTTGAAACAATTTCAACCGATTTGACTTGGAAAACCGCGCCGGGCGAGTTGATTTTCAACAGCATTTACACCGGCGAACACTTTGACTTCAACCGCGAACAAAAAGGCTGGAATACCGCTGGCTTCAACGATGCCGGCTGGAAAAATGCTGCTTTACGCCAAGCGCCTTCCGACAATATTACCGCGCAGCAGCTGCAACCAATTCGTAACGTGCAGACACTCAATGCAAAATCCGTTAAAAAATTCGACGATAAAAATTACCTTTTCGATTTCGGACAAAATATGGCTGGCGTTACCCTGCTGAAAATCAAGGGCGAAAAGGGTACGATAGTGAAGCTCAAGCACGGCGAGCGCCTTGATGCCGGCGGACACCTCGACATGTCGAACATAGATGTTTACTATCGCGGCGACAAGGAGAATGAACCTTTTCAAACCGACGTACTTACGCTGAGCGGCGGCGACAACGAGTTTATGCCGCGCTTCAACTACAAAGGTTTTCGCTACGTGGAGGTAGCTGCAAGCCGCCCCGTAAATTTGGACGAAAGCAGCATGACGGCGTACTTTATGCACAGCGACGTGGCGCAAATCGGAACAGTAAGCGCTTCTAACGCTTTGATAGAAAAGTTGCAGCAGGCCGCCAACGCCTCCTACCTTTCAAACCTGATGGGCTACCCGACCGACTGCCCGCAGCGCGAAAAAAACGGCTGGACAGGCGACGGACATTTTGCCATTGAGGCTGCCCTGTACAATTTCGACGCCATCACCGTTTACGAAAAATGGCTCGCCGACCACCGCGACGAGCAGCGCGCCGACGGCGTACTGCCCGACATTATTCCCACCGGCGGCTGGGGTTACGGTACGGATAACGGTCTCGACTGGACGAGCACCATTGCCATTATTCCCTGGAATATTTACCTCTTTTACGGCGATAGCAAGCTCTTGGCAGATTGCTACGAAAACATCAAGCGTTACGTTGATTACGTCGATACAAATTATCCCGACGGCTTAACAGCTTTCGGGCGGGGCGACTGGGTGCCGGTACGCTCGCCGGCGAACAAAGAGCTTACCTCCTCCACTTATTACTACGTTGACGCTAATATTTTAGCGCAGGCCGCGAAGCTGTTCGGTAAAAAAGAAGACGAAGAACGCTATTCGGCCCTGGCGGAAAAAATAAAAGATGCAATCAACCGTAAATTCCTCAACCGCGAGACGGGTATTTACGCATCAGGCTCTCAAACCGAGCAGAGCGTTCCGCTCTACTGGCGCGTTGTGCCGGATGAGCTAATCGCGAAAGTAGCGCAAAATCTGGCGGCAAAAGTAGCAGAAACCGGCTTTCACCTCGACGTGGGCGTTTTGGGCGCAAAAGCGCTTCTCAACGCCCTGAGCGAAAATGGCTATGCCGAAGCCGCTTACAAAATCGCCGTGCAGAATACCTACCCATCGTGGGGGTGGTGGATTGAAAACGGCGCAACAACGCTGCTCGAAAATTGGGATTTGAATGCCTCCCGCGACATTTCCGACAACCACATGATGTTTGGCGAAATAGGAGCGTGGTTCTACAAAGGGCTGGGCGGAATTTTTCCCGATCCGCAGGAACCCGGCTTCAAGCACATTATTTTACGCCCGAATTTTGTTGAGAACCTCGACAGCTTTGAAGCGCACTTCCGCTCGCCCTACGGCGCAGTTGTTTCAAAATGGACTCGCAAAAGCAAGACCGTAAAGTACAAGCTGACCGTGCCCCCAAACGCTACGGCTACCCTTTACCTCCCTGCTTCGGTAAAGGGCGAAAAGATTATAAATTTGACGGCAGGAACATTCAACTTCAGCTTTAGGATGGATTAAAAATGCGGTGGTGTCCATGTTCTATTGATATGAAAAATATATTTTGTTGGGTATCATATATTTATTGTATCTTTGCAGCACTTGTATCTTTACAGTTATCTGCTATACTTCGCGTGGCGTGTTTTGTGCATTGCCCGTAGGGCATTCATCTCTTAGCAATGACGAATAAACAAGATATAACAGTTAACAGTGTCATCCCGTAGAGACCTCACCCCCGGCCCCTCTCCGAAGGAGAGGGGAGAGGGACACGATATTCGGCATCAGCCTCCCCTCTCCTTCGGAGAGGGGCCGGGGGTGAGGTCTCTACAGCTTTTAATCCGTTATATGTTATTTATTTTTTGTTAATCCCCTCTACGGGGAAACCGGAGCAAAGCGGAACTCGGTGCAGCCAGCGAGAGAAAAGAAGTACACGTTTCTATTACTTCCGTTTTTCTATTGATATGGTTACCCTAAAACGGGGAAAGCATAAAAATAGCCCGTACACAGCATAAAAGTTATACCAATAGAATATGGGCACTACCTGTTTTTTACTCCCATACGATTTCTTGCCATTTCTTTTTATCTTTGTACTTTAGCAATCGGGGCATTGGAGGGTAATTTTTATTTTCATTTACAAAAATACAAATTAATTCCATGATTGCCAAATATTTACAACAGCATACTTTTTACATCACCACCCGCGCTGGCTATGCAACGAGCATTTTTTGTTTGCCACCACCATTTTTCGCATATTAATAGTGGCGTAGCGCATACGCCCCAGGGCGGTGTTGATGTTGATGTTGCGCGCCCCCGAAATTTCCTTGAAGCTCATGTTCTGGTAGTAGCGCATCAGCACGATTTCGCGCTGCTCGTGGGGGAGAAAATTCAGCATTTGGCGCACATCCTTTCGGGTTTGCAGCCTCACGGCGCGCTCTTCGGCGTTGAGGTCGGAGAACGCCTCGCCGATGATAGGAAGCCTGTCGATGCTGTCGCTGCTGCACTCGTTGCTCTGCCGCAAGTTGCGGAGGTAGTCAACGGTGAGGTTGTACGCAATGCGCGCAACCCACGGGGCAAACTTCCCGCTCTCGGCATACTTGCCGTCTTTGAAAGAGCAAATAACTTTGAGAAAAGTTTCCTGAAAAATATCGTCAGCTACGTCTTTGCGCTTCACAGAAAGGTAGATATAGGTGTATACCTTTTTTCGGTAGCGGGCAAACAAAACCTCAAATGCCAGGGTGTCTCCGTTGACAAATTGCTTGATGAGTGTATTATCGCTCAAATTTTCCATACGCATCCTCTTACATTTAAAGGATTAAGAGTAAATGTGTTGCATGCATTACTAAGTTAGCTGGTTTAGGGTAAATATCAAGCGATAGGCAGTAAAAAAATTTGCTACAGTGAAACTATTTGTACTTTTACAAAAATAGCAGATTTTTCTTTAACCTCCAAATTTTGTCGTAACTTTGCCGAATTGCAAATTACAAACTTTGAAATCCGAAAAATTCATGTCACAGATTAGCATAAGAGGCGCCAGGGTACACAATTTAAAAAATGTAGATGTAGATATTCCGCGTAACAAGCTGGTAGCTATTACGGGGCTTTCGGGCTCCGGCAAGAGTACGCTGGCTTTCGACACGCTTTTTGCCGAGGGGCAACGGCGGTATGTAGAGAGCTTGTCGGCGTATGCGCGGCAATTTTTGGGCAGAATCAACAAGCCCGAGGTGGAGAGCATCACGGGCATTCCGCCGGCCATCGCCATTGAGCAAAAGGTCAACACGCGCAACCCCCGCTCAACGGTGGGCACCTCTACCGAAGTGTACGACTACCTGAAGCTGCTGTACGCCCGTATTGGGCGCACCATCTCGCCCGTTTCGGGGGTTGAGGTCAAGGCGCACAGCGTGTCCGACGTAACCCGGTACGTGGCCTCGCAACCCGACGACAAGCGCATGGCGCTGCTTGCGCCGCTGCACCTGCTCGACGGCATGGGATTTATAGAAAAGCTGACGCTGCTGCTGCACGAAGGGTTCAGCCGCATATGCGTTGCGCCGACGGGTAGCGCGGCGTGGGATGTTGTAGGCATTGAGGACTACCTGGCCTCGCTGCCCCAAAAGAGCAGTAAGGTAGAGACTACCGGCGAGGTGTTCGTTATGGTTGACCGCTTTGCCGCTACCGGCGACGAGAGCGCCCTGAACGATATTGGCGATTCGGTGCAGGCCACATTCGGCGAGGGTAACGGCAACATTCTGGTAGCCGACTACCCTATTACCTCGGCAAAGAACGGACGGCCGCAGGGAGCCTGCTTCTCCAACCGCTTCGAGGCAGACGGCATAGCGTTTGAGCGACCCTCGGAGCACCTCTTCAGCTTCAACAACCCGCTGGGCGCTTGCCCGCGCTGCGAGGGATACGGAAGAGTTGTCGGTATTGATGAAGATTTGGTTGTCCCCGACAAATCGCAATCCGTTTACGGAGATGCAGTGGTATGCTGGAAGGGCGAGCAGATGAGCTGGTTCAAAGAGCAGTTTGTCAAGCAGGCGTCAAAGCTGGGGTTTCCTATCCACAAGCCCTACTGCGAGCTGACCGCCGAGCAAAAAGCTACCCTGTGGCGCGGCAAAGGGACATACGGCGGGTTAGACGCGTTTTTTGCCGAGCTTGAGGCCAACCGCTACAAAATTCAGTACCGCGTAATGCTGGCGCGCTACACCGGCAAGACCCCTTGCCCCGAATGTCACGGCGCCCGCCTGCGCACGGCGGCTTTGTACGTGCAGGTGGGAGGTAAAAATATCAGCGAGCTGGCGGAGATGTCGGTGGACAACCTGTCGCACTTTATGAAAACGCTCAAGCTGGACAAGTACGAGCAGCAGGTGGCCGGACGGGCGCTGGTGGAGATAAAAAACCGCCTGCAATTCCTGCAAAACGTGGGGTTGGGCTACCTCACGCTCGACCGCCTGAGCAGAACGCTGAGCGGCGGCGAGAGCCAGCGCATAAACCTCGCCACGTCGCTTGGCAGCAACCTTGTAGGCTCGCTCTACATTCTCGACGAGCCAAGCATTGGGCTGCACCCGCGCAATACAGAGCAGCTGGTGAGCGTGCTGAAGCAGCTGCGCGACCTGGGCAACACCGTGGTGGTGGTGGAGCACGAGGAGAAAATCATCCGCGCCGCCGACCACATTATAGATATTGGCCCGCTGGCCGGACGGCATGGCGGCGAAATCGTTTTTCAGGGAAAACCTCCGGCGCTCTCCCCCTCTCCAAAGGGAAAAAAAGCCGAACCGCCGGCAGCGCTGTCGGAAAGCCTCACGCTAAAGTACCTGAGCGGCATCGAAAAAATAGAGGCGCCCGAGCGCTACCGCAAAATGAACAAGTACATAGAGGTGCAGGGTGCGCGGGAAAATAACCTGAAAAATATCAACGTAAAGTTTCCGCTGGGCGGCATTGTGGCCGTTACGGGGGTGAGCGGGTCGGGAAAATCGACGCTGGTAAAGAGCATACTGTACCCGGCGCTCAGCAAGCACATCAACACCTACGGCGACAAGCCCGGAATGCACGAAAAGCTATGCGGCGACATTGGCTGCATAAAAAACGTGGAAATGGTAGACCAAAATCCTATTGGCCGCAGCAGCCGCAGCAACCCCGTAACCTACCTCAAAGCCTACGACGAAATTCGCAAGCTCTACGCCGAGCAGCCGTACGCCGTGCACAACGGCTACGGCACCTCGCACTTCTCGTTCAACATCGACGGCGGCCGCTGCGAGGAGTGCCAGGGCGACGGGTTCATAAAGGTGGAGATGCAGTTTATGGCCGACGTTACCCTCGTGTGCGACGCCTGCGGCGGCAAGCGCTTCAAGCCCGATATACTGGAAGTAAAGTACCACGGATACAGCATTAGCGATGTGCTGGACTTTACCGTAAATCAGGCGGTGGAGCTTTTTGAGGCGCAAAAGGGGGGCACGGTCAAAAAGATTGTGGAGCGCCTCAAGCCCCTGCAAAGCGTAGGGTTGGGCTACATCAAGCTGGGGCAAAGCAGCAGCACGCTGTCGGGCGGCGAGAGCCAGCGCGTGAAGCTGGCCTCGTTCCTCACCAAAGAAATGCACCCCGACCCGCTGCTGTTCATCTTCGACGAGCCGACTACAGGGCTGCACTTTCACGACATAAAAAAGCTGCTGGAGGCCTTCAACGCCCTCGTGGAGCGGGGGCATACGGTGCTGGTGGTGGAGCACAACATGGACGTGGTGAAGTGCGCCGACTGGGTTATTGACCTCGGCCCGGAAGGCGGCGAGGCCGGCGGCTACCTCTGCTTTTGCGGCACCCCAAAAGAGCTGGCCAAGCACAAAGAGCTGCATACGGGAAAAGCCCTGGCGTAAGGAATCAATAATTGCTACAATGTACAGCTCGCTTTTCGGCGTACACGACGAAATCGGCGACAAAAAGTAGAAATAATATTGCACAATAATACAACTTTTATTGCCTTTGCTTCATAAAACGTACATATCACGTATAGAAAAAGGAGTAACCGTTCCGAGCGTCGCTACATTTTACCGTATAGCGTCTGCTTTGGGGCGGTCTGTAGAGCTAACGGCGATGTCGTAAGGCTAAGGCTTGGCTACCAGCTGCTCCGGCTTAATGTCATGCGCACAGCGAAAGTGCCCCGCAGGGCAAGCCTTGTAGCCATGCAGCCCGCACGGGCGGCAGGCGGGGGAGGGCGCAGCTTCCACCACGCGAGAACTCTGCGCAAGCGGGCCAAAGCCAAAGTCGGGTACGGTGCTGCAAAAAACGGCTGTGGTGGGCGCATTCATGGACGAGGCAATGTGCATGGGGGCAGAGTCGTTTACGTAGCTCATGGCGGCGTCGCGCATAAGCGCCGCCGACTGCAAAAAGCTGAGCTGCCCGGCAAGGTTCACGGCGCGGCCTCCGCTTTGCCGCGCAAGCAGATCGCAGGTAGCAGCGTCTCCCTTGGCGCCAAGCAGGTATATGGCCTTATCCGCATCAATGAGCGCAATAAGCTCCGCCCATTTTTCGGCGGGAAGCTGCTTGGTAAACCATACAGAAGCCGGCGAAATGGTAACGTAGGGCTTTGCCTTAAACTTTTCAACAGTTTGAAAATCATTTGATTGTGGGTATAGCTTAGGCATTTCAAAGGCTTCGTCGGTGAGGTGGGCAATGAGGCGGAGGTTGCGCTGCACCTCATGCAGCCCGCCGCCTACTTGGTGCTCTACCCGCTTGCTGTACAAAAACGACAGCGGATTTTTGTCGAACCCCACAACGCTTTTTGCTCCCGCCAGTACGCTGAACAACCCCGTCCCGGCAAACCGTTGCAGGTTGACAATCAGGTCGTAGCTTTCGCGCCGCACCTTGAGCAGCAGCGCAAGGAGGTGGCGGTACTTCTGCTGCTTTTTGTTCCAAACCCACAGCTTGCCAACGTGCGGATTGCCCGCAAGCAGGCCTTCGTTGCCTTTGCGCAGCATTACATCAATCCGGGCGTTGGGGTAAAAGCGGTGCAGCTTCTCAACCAGCGGCGTGGCGAGGATGACGTCGCCAATGAAGGCGGTTTGTATGAGCAGGATTTTCATGTAAGCAGGATTTTCATGTAAAAATTACCCGTTTTTTTTTGAGGGTTGCGCTTTTGCGCTATTTATTTCACGGGACAAACTTATATGAAAATCGTGAGATTTACAAGTGCGTGGCGCCGCAGCTTTTTTTGCGCCGCTTGTAAATCCAAAAAATTTCGCGTATGTTTGTCGCTTGGATTGTAAACTGTAGCATTATAAAAATATGAAAACCACGTACGTATTCCTAACCACAGGATTTGAAGAAGTAGAGGCTCTTGCCACGGTAGATGTGCTGCGCAGGGCCGGATTAGACGTAAAAACCGTTTCGGTAGAGGACTCTAAGCGGGTAGTGGCCAGCCACCGCGTAGAGGTAACGGCCGACCTGCTGTTTGGCGAAGCCGACTTCGGCAGCGCCGAGCTGCTGGCGCTACCCGGCGGCACAACGCGCCTCAACGAGTTTGAAGAGCTCAAAAAGCTGCTGCTGACGTTTGGCAAAGCCGGAGGAAAAATTGCCGCCATTTGCGCCGCGCCGATGGTGCTGGGCGGCCTCGGCCTGCTGAACGGAAAAAAAGCAACTTGCTACCCGGGCTTTGAGAAGTTCCTTACCGGCGCAACCTTAGCCACAGAGCAACCTGTGGTGGTAGATGGCAACATTGTAACCGGCAAGGGACCTGCCTTCTCGCTGGAATTTGCCCTGACGCTGGTAGAGCTTATTGCAGGCAAAGCCAAGCGCAGCGAGGTTGCGGCAGGGCTGCTGCTTTGATAGGTTATGGCGAGCCTGATTATTTTTGACCTCGACGGGACGCTCCTGAACACCATAGCCGACTTGGCCAACAGCGCCAACCACGCCCTGCGCGCCAACGGCTTCCCCACCCACCCGGCAGAAGCCTACCGATGGTTTGTGGGCAACGGTGTCAGCAAGCTGCTTGAGCGGGCGCTGCCGGAGGGCGAAAAAACGGAGGAGAATATCTCTCGCCTCCGCACCTCATTCTTTCCCTACTACAAGGAGCACGACACGGAGTACAGCGCTCCCTACCCTGGCATCCCCGCGCTGCTAAGGCTGCTGCAAAAGCGGAATATTTCGGTAGCTGTTGCCTCCAACAAGTACCACGCGGCAACGTGCAAGCTCGTTGCCCACTACTTCCCCGAGGTGCGCTTTGCCAAGGTGCTGGGGCAGCGGGAGGGCATTGCCCCCAAACCCAATCCGGCCATTGTTTACGAAATTCTTGCCGCTACCGCCGTCAGCAGGGGGAGGACGCTGTACGTGGGCGATTCCGACGTGGATATGCAAACGGCGCTCAACAGCGGCGTTGCCGCCTGCGGCGTTACGTGGGGATTTCGCCCCCGCGCCGAGCTGGAAGCTTTTCAGCCCGCCTACATGGCGGACAGGCCGGAGGAGATAGCCGGCATAGCGCTGGAAAAGTTCGGTGATTGATTTTGTGTGCTTACACAGGCGTAACGTCGTGCGGCTTGTATCCCCTCACCCAGCACACCTCCAGGGCAGCGAGCGTAGAAACGTTGGGTTTGCCCGTTACGCCCGATGAAAAAGCAATGTACATCGGCTCGTTGACAATATTGGGGGCAGAAAACAGCGTTACGCCGTTAATTTTCCAAATCATCATGTCCTTGCTCCACTCTATCGCCACAATGTAGGCGGTATTTTGCCTTAGCAAGCTTCGCTTCCATGTTTCCACGTGCTGAAGCTTCTCTCCGCCGCTTCTTTCGCTTCTTTCGGCAAACGCGCTAAGTTCAATTTTCGAGCCAATGCGCAGCACGTTCACGTGCGGCAGCTTTTTGCCCGTCCCCAGCCACATGGAGTAGTACATGCCTTTCTCCAACTTGCTGAAGCAGATTTTTGCCTCTATCTTGCCGTACTGCTGCAGGTAGCTCCGGGCGGTGTTTACAATCCCCGATGTATATTTTCGCTCTATCGGCATAAAGCCCAGCCTCTCGTGGAAGCCTATCCCGCTGGCTTGCTCCCGCCTCACCATGATTTTGAGCACATGTCCCGAAACGGTAACGTTGGCGCCATCGGTATACAGGTGGTTTTCGCCGGAGGGCGAGTACAGGATTTCGGAAGCTGCCTCAATCACAGCCGGACGAGGTGTCCACTTGGCTGTGTCCAGCGCCGTGCCGACAAAAGTATCCTCAAAAGCTAACTCCCATCGAAGAATTTCGTGGAAGTTATCCGACGACCTCTGGAGCTTGAAAAAATCCGACACGTCCGCCGACTTGCGCAGCCGCGCAAACTCCCGATTCATAGCCTGCCAGTCCTTTTTTGAAAGGCCGCTTTGCCGTCGGGGGGTGGCCACCTGTACCGCCAGCTCCTGATAGCGCAGCAAATCGGCAGTTTGCTTTAGCGAAATGTACTTTGCGTATTTCTTTTCGAGCGCAGCGCGCCGCGCCTCATACTTTGAGGTATTTGTAATTCCACCGGAAAGGTGAAATTTCAACCGTTTAAAAAAGCTCGCCATGGTTCAACTAAAGTAATTTCAGATTACGGCAATCCCCCTGCACCATACCGAAAGGCAAGCGCAGAGGGGTTGACAGGTTTGCATTTGCGCAAGAATAGCAGGCTTAGCCTATCAGCTTGAAGCCTTTTCCGCGCACGTTGATAATTTGTATCGACGGGTCCTCTTTAAGGAACTTACGCAGCTTGGTAATGTAAACGTCCATGCTGCGGGCGTTGAAGTATGTGTCGTCGTTCCAGATGGTTTTGAGGGCAAAGTTGCGGTCGAGCACAGCGTTGCGGTTGATGCAAAGCTGGCGCAGCAGCTCCGATTCCTTGGCAGTAAGTTTTTGCTCTTCGCCACCTTCCTTCGCCAGCGTTTGCTTGGTCGAGTTGAAAGTATATAGCCCTATCTGGAATACATCCTGATTTTGCGACGAGTTTTCGCCGCGCGTACGGCGCAAAATTGCCTCTACACGGAATAGCAACTCTTCGATGCTAAACGGCTTAGTCATGTAGTCGTCGGCGCCGGCGGCAAATCCTTCCAGCACATCCTCCTTAACGGACTTTGCGGTGAGGAATAGGATGGGGACAACGCTGCTCAACATGCGAATTTCTTTGGCAAGGGTAATTCCGTCCTTTACGGGCATCATTACGTCTAAGATACAGATGTCGTACCTTGCTCTTTGAAATCCGGAGAAAGCGCGCTCTCCGTTCGGGTAGAGGTCTATCTCATAACCCTTAACTTGCATATACTCTTTGAGAAGCATGCCTAAGTTTTCATCATCTTCGGCTAATAAAATACGTGCTTTACTTTGTTCCATAGTTCTTCTAATTTTTTGTGTTTTTAATAATGATAATTGTGAAACTAACTTTAGGTACAAATGCGATAGATTTTCTTCTAAACAAAAAAGCAAATGTTCGTTTTGCCGGGTGAACACCTCCCCATTATTCAAAAGTAAATCTTTCGGACTGCAAAGTTAATAATTATTTACTGCTTTAACATTTTTGTTTGTGTTTTTTAACGATAGTGGAACCAAAATTTTGAATGTACTTCCTTTTCCCAGCTCGCTATCTACCCAAATTTCACCGCCATGCGCCTCTACAATTTTTTTTACGTAGCTCAATCCCAGCCCAAATCCTTTTACGTCGTGCCGGTTTCCGGTATGCACGCGGTAGAACTGCTCAAATATTCGCTTCTGGTCTTCTTTTGGGATACCGATGCCGTTATCGTGCACCTGAATGAGCAGCTTTCCCTCCGTATTTTTGGTTTTTACTGTTATTGCAGGCTCATTTTTTGCATACTTGAGGGCGTTATCAATGAGGTTTGCGAAGATGTTGGAAAAATGTACTTCATCAACCTCAACTATGGCCTGCACGGCATCGAAGCAGCAGGTTATTCCGGCTCCGGCGTTGCTTGCCTGCAGCGTAAACCCATCTATTACCTTTCGCGCCAGCTCGTGAAAATTGCAGCGTTTTTTGTTCAGGCGCAGGTGGCCGTGCTCAAACATTTCCAGCTGCAGCGTACGCTCTACCAGCAGCGACAAGCGCCTTGTCTGCGTGAATATCATTCCGGAGAGGTAGGTGTAATTTTTTTTCTCTGCGGGTACGTTCGGGTCGTTGAGCATTTCGGAGGCCAGCGTAATGGTTGCAATGGGCGTTTTGAGCTCATGCGTCATGTTGCTTACAAAATCGCTCCGCATTTGCCCCAGCTTGTTTTGCCGGAACAAAGCCCACAAGGCGCCGGCAAATACCGCAAGCACAATAATCAGCAGCGCCATTGATGTAAAGAGCGTGGCCCCTATGGACAAAAAAATGTAGTACATTTTATGCGGAAACGACACGCTGAGGAAGTAGCGCTCCGAGAGCAAATCGTTCGGAAACAGCTGCCGAACATACGCGTCGTTTTTCGGCGTCAAGCCGCCTGTTTGCGTACCAAAGAGCGGCTCTCCGCTGGCGTGGTATACCCCAAATTCAAAGTCGAGGTTCAGCCCTCGCCTGTGAAGCTCTACCTTCATCAGCGAGTCGAGCTTTTGCTCCGATACCCGCTGCTCAATAGGCACCTCTACGCTGATAATTTTTTCGACAATATTATCCACCAGCACCTTTTTGTACTCCAGCTTTTCGTCCATTTTTAGCTGGTCGGACGGGCGCTTTGGGCGGCTGTGCTGCTGCCTGTCGGTGTCGAGCAGGATAGTGTTGAGCTGCCCTGCAACTATCGAGTCATTAATGAGCGCAAACCGCTTGTTGACGGAGTTGGTATCGAACAAATCTACAACAAGCAGCTGCTGCTCCTTGCGCAGCGATCGAATGCCGCTCCTGCTAATCTTGAAAATGGAGCCTGCGTTGGAGGTAACATCTTCCTTACGCTGAAACGAGGCTATGGTTTTGCCTTCGTCCTCTACCAAGTTGTCAATGATTTGGAAAGCGATTTCGTTTTTTTCCATGTCGTCCACCAGCTTGTCAAGCGTTGAGTTGACAAGGTTGTTGAACTCACCCTCCTTTATTTTACGCGCCTCGCCTATCCAAAACAGCTGAAAAATTACCAAACAGAAAGCCGCAACAACAGCTGCGGTTCCAAGTATAGGTACTAATTTTTTTACCATACCTGCTGCTATATATCTAATAATACTTAAATTCGCTTTTTTACTCGCTTTTTTCTCCTTACCATCCGTTCCCGAGCGGCCTGTTGCAGGTCAAGTTAGCCTGCAACCTTCTGTCCGCTTTGCCATGTAAGGTTTTTTGTACGCCGCAAAGATAATCATAATATTTATATACGCAACCCGCTAACCCACTACTTTTTTAGTACAGCCTTGCTGTCCACAGCAAGCCGCCACATTCATTAAGCCCCTTCAGGGCGAAATCAAATGAAAATGGCATTGCCCTTACGCCCTCTCCTCTACAAGCGTTACGCTTGATTGGCGCACGGCGCCGCCGCCCAGCGGAGGGTTGAGCTTGGCAACCTTGACGGTTACCCTTGCAATGCTGCCGAAGCTGCGCAGCAGGCTGCCAGCAATGCGCCCCGCAACGTGCTCCAGCAGCTTGGAGGTTACGAGCATTTCGCGCTGCACCACGCCGTACGCTGCCTGATAGTTCACCGTATCGTCCATGCAGTCGGTGGCGGCGGCGCGCAGCACGTTTACCTCCATGTAAACGTCCACGGTAAAGCGGTTGCCGATGGCTTGCTCCTCGGCAAAGCAGCCGTGGCGCGCGTAAAATTCCATTCCTTCGAGCGAGATTGTCCCCATTTTTTTTTTTTTACTTTTTTGAAAGCGCAAGGTAACAAAAATAATTGTTGATGTGGGGTGTATTTCAAATTGCTGCTTTAAATAATCCTGTAGGAATGAGCAAAAGCGACAATTTGAAATACACCCCTGCCGTGCATACCAAATTCAAGATTTAACAGTTTGTAGTTGATTGTAAATCAACGATTTTATATATTTTATGATTGGATTTAACAATAAAATCTTGACAACATGCTACCTGCTTCAAAATCTTAACCTACATTTGCAGCCGTATAGCGTGTGTACGTACACGCACTAAAAACGCTACGATAAATTAGGTAAAATATACCGGTTGCTTTTAGAAAGAATATAGCTATGGCGCTTGCCCCAACATCTGCTACTTTGTGCCTGCCTGCCGACCTCAATCTTTTGGGGCGGAATGGGGGTATGCGCATAGGGGAAGTTCAGCCGGTAGAAATTTTCGCATACAGCGCTACAGATAGGGCAGGCGCAAGGCCAGCCCCAACCACACACACACACACACACACACACACACACACACACACACCTTTACGTCCGCTAAGGTACGACAATTTGCTGATATATACAAGAGATGGGACTTTTTTTTATGCAAATAAAGGAAGCTCCGCCTGCTTTTTTGCGCCTGTACCTGCCAAGCTGTAGCAACAACTTAAAAAAACACAAAATATGAAAACAAAAATG
>JAISGH010000032.1 GCA_031263185.1 Prevotellaceae bacterium
GAGTGCCAGAGGTGTCGACCTCTCCCCCAGCTAAAGCTGGGGGTTATTTACGGAAAACGCCTCCGGCGTTGGAAGCAGCAGGCGGTCGCCTTTTCACACAGCCTCCAAAGGAGAGGGGAGAGGGACACGATATTCGGCATCAGCCGGCCCCTCTCCTTTGGAGAGGGGCCGGGGGTGAGGTCTCTACAGCTTTTAATCCGTAAAAAACAATTATATGTTATTTATTTTTCATCCCTTAATTCTTTTTTTGAAACGCTTACCGATGCGCGCGAAAGATGCGTAAGAGAAAATACTTAGCGAAGCGTCATTGAGCTTTCAGGTCATCCCTCAGCAGGTGGTAGTAGGTGAGCGTATCGCCGGAAAGCAAGTCGGGGTGGAGAATTTTGATTACATCTTTCAGGATGAGGTGAGGGTTTACCGTCCCCGACTCAAAAAAATCGCTGCCGCCCTGCGGAGTCATGCGGGCAGTGCTGTTGTACACGTTGCCGCGCCGGAACGCGGGGATGTTCTCCACCAGCTTGTGCATGGCGCGCAGCTCGCTTAGCGTTCTTGCCTGCCCGGTGTTGAGCCACACCTCGGCTGCCTGTGCGCTGCTGTAGGCCTGCTCTATGCTTATGGGGTAGCTGTCGCGCTGGCTGCGCAGCGTTATCACGCTTTCGCCGCCGGCGTCGCTCAGCAGCTGCGCAGCGTTACCCAGGGCGCCCGGCACAAACCATGCGTCGCTCCAGGGAGCGTTGAGCAGCGTTTTTGTTTTTGGGACATCAGCGGCGGCAACGTCCGCCTTTAGCGCTTCGTAGGCAGCGGCAACCTGCGCAAACTTTTCGATGGCCTGCGGATCGCACCCGAAAAGCGCAGCAAAGGCAACGGCCCACTCTGCTTTGCCAAGCGGATGGCTTTCGGTGTACTCGCCGATGTACATCACCTTCAAGCCCAGCTCCTGCAGCTTTGCGGCGGTGGCCGAAAATTCTCCTGCAATGCCGTAGGCAAAAATAACGTCGGGCTGCAGCGCAAGAATTTTCTCCATGTTGAGGGTGTTATCGTACCCTACATCGCTGATAGCGCCGGCGCTGCAGGCTGCCCGCATAAGCGAATCGTAGAGGTTTCCTGCCCCCGAAACGCCAACAATGCGCTCTGCCTGCCCAATGAAGCGAAGAAATGCAGCGTGCGTGGTGGACATGCAGATAACGCGCTTGGGAGGCGTGTCGCTTAGCGTGTAGCGGTAGGCAAGGTCCTTTGAGCTTTGAAAGGGGTTGATAACGGTGAGCGTTTTTGCGCCGCCGCTCGTATCAATACAAAAACCGCCGGCGTAGCGCGGCGTATAGAAGTTACCTTGAACTTTGCCGTCCGGAATCCGGTGTTCGCAAGTCCATGCGCAGAACGCTGCCGTAAAAAGTACAGCTATCTTGAAAAAGGGAGTGTTTGCCATTTGCTTTTCGTTTTTCTATCTTTTTGTGGCAAAAATACTGCTTGTTCTTCAATTGTTACGTAGCGTAGCGTTGAGTTAGCTGATTTTAATTATTTGTCTGTGGTAATGCGCTATCATCGCTTGTTTTTTTGTACCTTTGAAAAATATATGCTTTAATCTTTCATAAATTGTAATTATATGATTAATATATGTTTACGAAAATTTGTAGAGAATAATCCCCGAGTTATCATTCCCAATATCGGAGCATTTCTGAGAAAAAATGGCGCCAATGCCTCTTTCGAGGCGCCCATAATTTTTAGCCCCTTTTTGCGCTTCAACGACGGATTGTTGGAAAATCTTGTGGCAGCAGAGGGGCATACTACCAAAGAGGAAGCTGCTGAAAAGGTGCGCGAATTTGTGCAAGATGTGCTAAAAATTATTGCAGGCAAGCAACCGTTTTATGTTGACAGGTTAGGAATATTTTACCAAGATGAGCGGGGCGCAGTACAGTTTGTTTACGCCGAAACAGAGAGCGACGGAAGTCGCAAGTTTGCTGAAATAGTGGCAAAATTTGAAGGGCGTAGCGTACTTTCTTTGGAGGAGGAAAAAAAGGAAAATGTATCGCCTGCAACAGAGGCAGCAACACCGCCTGCAACAGAGGCAGCAACAGAGGAGCCGCAAGTAAAAAACGCGGTAGCAGACAAACCGGTAAGTACCCCCGACAGTAAGCAGGCAGACGACGCACAGGTAGTGGGTGAAGAAAAGGCGCGCCAGCTTGACGCGGCAAGCAACTCATTGCAGCGGTGGATGGAGAAGCGAAAAAGTGATACCGCAAAGCTGGCGGAAAAAGTAACGCCACCGGAAGAAGAAAGAACAACAGAAAAAAGAACAACAGAAAAAAAAGAAGAAAAAACAGATAGCGCCTATACCGCACCGGATGTGCAAGAGGAAGCTGCTCAAGCTACGTCCGAAAAATCGCATTACAAGCAGCAACCGCAACCACAGCAGAAGCCACAGCAAGTAAAGGCTACCCACGAGCAGGTGTCTCAGGAGGCGAAGCGCTTTCGTCAGGAGGCAATAGAGCGAGCGTTAGCCGAAAAAACACGTAAGGCACGAGAGAAATTAGAAGCAGAGGAAGCCCAAAAAAAGCTGCATGAAGCAGCGTTGCTGTCCGAAAAAAGTAGCGCTACTCTTACGCCCAAAACGTGGGAAGAAAACGTGATGGAAAAAAGGCAATCTTCGCACTATGGAATGTGGATATTCTTGTTCGCCATGCTATTTACATTCGTAGCAGGTGCGGTTGCCATTTTGCAATGGGATTCCATATCCAATTTTTTTAGCAAGGCCGACACGGCTAATGTTGAATACAGTACCTCCGCGCCGATTTTACCACCGGCGCAGGCAGAGAATCCGCGAATCCCTGCTGCCGCGCCCACGCCCGCACCCACACCTCAACCGGAGGTTTACTACATAGCTGTCGGCGTATTTAACCTTGAGGATAACGCGCGTGCCGTAGCTAAAAAGCTGTACGAAACAAAAAAATTGAAATCGGAGGTGGTAAGAACGTCCGACGGTAAGTTTGCCGTCAGCGTAAGCAAGTACGGCAGCCGGAGCGCCGCCCTGAAAGATGCCGGCCGGTACAAAAAACAGCATGGCAACGTTCGGGTAGTAGCAGCATACTAAAACGTAAAGATTGGCGAAAGTAACATGAATTTTTTTGGGTTCAACACAAATCGCCTGCTGCGCACGGGCGATTTTTTGATGGAAAAGCGAGAAGGCAGCAAGCGCTCGCTATTTCACAAGGAGGTAGGAGAGATAGTGTACACCAAGGTGAAGCGTAGCCGCAACATCCGGATTGCGCTGCGCCCGGGCAAGCCGGTGAGCGTAACGCTGCCCTACCACGCCAGCTACGCTGAAGCCGATAGGCTGGTGTGCGAAAAAATAGCATGGATAAAGGAGGAGCTGCAAAAAATCAGGGAGCATGAGCAAACCCGCCGGCACTTTTCGGAGGAAGATATTGAGCGCTTTCGCAGGCAGGCAAATCAATTTTTACCTGCAAGAATAGCAGCATTAGCGGTGCGGCACGGGTTTTCCTACAGCAAGGTATCCATTAAAAACATCCACTCGCGCTGGGGAAGCTGCTCGGTGCAAAATAACCTCAACTTTAGCATTTACCTCATGCACCTGCCGGACGACTTGGTTGACTACGTCATTCTGCACGAGCTGTGCCATACGGTACATAAAAATCATGGCCCTAAATTTTGGGCGCTGCTGGACGCTGTGACCGGGGGCAAGGCGCGGCAGCAGGCTGCGCTCATGCGGGGGTATAGCGCGCGGATGTTTTAGCCTTGCGTGGGCGGCGTTGCTCCCCTGCTGAGGATTTTTACGGCCGCTTTTACTTTTCTTGCAGCCTCGCGCTGCCCGGCATGCGCAAAAACATGCTGCAACGTTTCCGCCAAGCTAAGGATATGCTTTTGGTTATTGCAGGTGTTCAGGTACTTGTGCTGTTGGGCTTCGGTTATTCGGCTCCGGTTAACAATCATCTCCAGCTGCTGCTTGCCCAGCACCTGCCCCCGAAAAAATGGATAAATGTAGAATAGCGAGCGATTGTCGTCGTAGTACTCGTCGAGGTAAGCCAGCATAATGCTACGCGTTATGTCAAGCCCTTTGATGGGTAGCTTTAGCTTTTCGGCTACGCAGAGGTAGAGGGTAGAGAGCGCAACGCCGTTGCCCATCTTGCTTTGCAGCAGGTTGTCAATGAGAAACAGCTTGGGGTCGTTATCCGGCTGCGAAGCGTTGTTGCAAAATTGGTACTTGCCAAACAGCACCTTGTTGATGATGGTTACCTTCTCCAGCGCGGTGAGGTAGGAGTTGAACTCTATCCATATATCCCTGCAAATATTGTCAACAGCTTGCGCCATCGGCTCGCAGGCAGCGTCGGGGTGCAGCAGCTTTGCCATGTAGCAGGCTCCGGGAAGCAGCTCCGCTGCGCCGGTATCTACCCACTCCTTGAGCTTTTGCAGCGTAGCGCTGCTTTGAATTTGCTCAATAACGTGCTCTATGCGCGCCAGCTGCGGCTTCTCAAAGCACTCCTGCCACGCCTGCTCAAGGTCGGGAATAATGCTCTCGCCCTTGGCGCACAGCCTGCTCATGGCTACCGATACAATTTCGCTATCGCTGTCGTCCAGCAGGTTGACGAGCGACGCTACCTCTCCTTTCTGCATAGCTACGTCAATTTTTCCAGCGCCATAGCTACCATGTTGTCCACCGCCTTTTTGTAATCTACGCTCATGCTGAGCATGGCGCGGTTGTCGATTATGGTACACATAGTCAATGACTTGTGGTTCAACAATTTGGAAAGTCCGGCAATGGCCGATCCTTCCATTTCAAAGTTAGCAATCCGTTTCCCGTCAACGCGAAAAGTTCCGATTTTTTCGTTCAGCGCAGGGTCGGCAAGCGGCAGGCGAAGCACGCGCCCCTGCGGCCCGTAAAATCCCGGCGCCGAGATGGTCATACCTTCCACCGTTTCGCCGGCAAATAATTTGATGAGCTCGCCGGAGTTCTCCACGAAGTATGGCCTTGCGCAAAGCTCGCTCCACGCCGTGTGCCGCAGGAAAGCCGCCTCGTAGTCGAGGCGCGAAACCTCGTTGCGGCGCGCGTAAAAGTTGAGCAGGCCGTCGAATCCGATGCACACGTGGGAGCAAACCACGGCGCCCGGCGCAATGTCGGGCTGCAGCGCTCCGGACGTTCCCAGGCGCACCAGCCGCAGCGTGCGGTGCGCCTCTTTGGGGAGGCGGGTTTTCAGGTTGATGTTGGCCAGCGCGTCCAGCTCGTTGAGCACAATGTCGATGTTGTCGGTACCAATGCCGGTGGAGGTTACCGTAAGGCGCGTACCTTTGTAAACGCCCGTATGGGAGACAAACTCACGGTTACTTTTTTTTACTTCGACCCTGCTGAAGCGCGCCGATACGGCAGCTACCCTGCCGGGGTCGCCCACCAGAATGACGGTGTCTGCAAGGTCTTCGGGCAGCAGGTGAAGATGAAATATGCTCCCATCGTCGTTGATGATGAGCTCTGAAGGCGCTATGGGGGTTTGCATCGGGTAATGTCAATTTTTAGTATGATTATTTTCCAAAAGTAGCAAAATATGGGTAAATAAACAAAATCGCTACCATATTATGGGGTGCATTTCAAGCTGTCGCTTTTGCTCATTCCGCAGGAATGAATCGCTCGATAGAAAAGGCAACGTTCCGGCGGTTGTTGGCATCCCGTCAGGGATGCATCCCTAACGGGATGCCAAAGAGGGACACCATTCGTATTTTCTACCGAGCGATAATCCCTACAGGATTATTTAATGCGATAATTTGAAATACACCCCCATCATGGACAAATCTTTTTTTGAAATGCTATGAAAATAGTGATGATGTCCATATCCTATTGACATGAAAGTGTATTTTATTGAATATCATAATAACAGCCCGCGCACAGCATAAAAGTTATATCAATAAAGCATAGACACCGCCCATAAAACCTGAAACGGGAGTTATTAACAACGTAAAATCTTGCTCATCGGTAAAAATTGATAAGATAGTAAGAGGCTGTAAAAATGGATTTTGTAATTTATATTGGAGGAAAAACTGCTTGCTGTAAGCTGCGATATATTAAGAATATTGTTGATATAAAAAATCTCCATAGCTGTATCTACCGTAAAAAAATGCTACCTTTGTTGTTAATTTTGTTCGCTTAAAGATGCAAGAGGGCTTTTCTGCTCATCCGCAAAGCGTGAACAAGTTATGGTTGGCGGGGAATTTTCGCTTTCGCGGGGGTGACAGGGCGAAGGAAGAATGTGGCGAAATCGGCGACAATTTGTGGTGAAGCCGGCGACACGATTATTTGGCAGACGCTTGCAGAGGCTTTACCTTTGCCACACTTTTTGCCCTTTGCTTTTTGCCCTTTGTTTTTTGCCCTTTGTTTTTTTTCGTGTAAGCGAAGTAAGGGATGAAAAATAAATAACATATAACGGATATAAAAGCTGTAGAGACCTCACCCCCGGCCCCTCTCCAAAGGAGAGGGGAGAGGGACACGATATTCGGCGCCAGCCTCCCCTCTCCTTTGGAGAGGG
>JAISGH010000053.1 GCA_031263185.1 Prevotellaceae bacterium
TTTTTCATTTTTTTTCATTTTTGGTTTCATATTTTGTGTTTTTTTAAGTTGTTGCTACAGCTTGGAACGAACCGCTTTGTTTGCCTGCTGTGATAGTTGAGCTGCGTAGCAGCTCAACGCTTGCCGTTATTTCTTTTTTGGCATTGACCAAAGGTTAATGGGAGACTCACTACCTCATTTGGGGAGATCTTAGCCCAACTTGGGATAGGAGTTCCCATAGTAGCCTTTGAAGCTACCGCAAAAAAATCCCGCTTCGGAAGAGTTATTTCTCCTCCGAAGCGGGAATGCAGGGGTACAAAAAAAGCTACGCAACGTATTGCGCAGCTAATAAATCTCGCTATATACGCGCACGTGCGCGCGTATTTTACATCAAGGTATGCACCTGACCATCTCTCTCTCTCTCTCTCTCTAACAAAAATCCGTCAATCTCCAAATTATTGACGTTAAAAAACGCCAACTTGGTGATAGATAAAGGTGTTTTGTTGAGAAATATGTAAGTCGTTACCATTTTACATTCTACATTTTACATTCTACGTCAGGGTGTTGTTTTGCTTAATTGATGGCTACAAAGATAGAAAAAAAATAGCTTCACGCAAAAAAAATATCAAATTTTTTTACCGGTGGTGTCCATGTTCTATAGCACATATGCACTACAAAACGCTATACCTCAACTATTTAAGAGCCAATCAATGGCATTAATCTGCTTCACGCCGTTGTGGCTGCCTGCTTCGTAGTCCATTGTGATAAGCAGCCGCTCGTTAAAGTCGGGAATTTTGGCAAACGGTGCAAGCTCGCGCTCAAGCGTTTTTTGCTCTTTTACGGTGTATGCCACTTGAATGTATTTGGTATAGCCATTTTTATCGCGGGTAACAAAATCAACTTCGAGGTTATCCGTGCAAAGGTAAATGAAATTCCTCAAACTTTCAATTTTTCCGAAGTTTGAGGAATTGTTTCTGCTAAAGCCGCAAAAATCGTTCTTAACTCTCAGCTCATAAGCTCTCTTAAACTTCCACCACCGAGTTACGCTATCTCCGTAATCTCGAACCTGCTTTTGCCGGTAAAATAGTTGATGTTGTAGTAGCAGTTGAGCGTTCTGAGGAACAGGCTTTTCCCGAACTTGCGCGGACGGATAAAGAAATGGTTCGGATTAGATTCTTTTTCCAGCTCTTCAATAAACCGCGTTTTATCAACGTAAGCGTAATTTTGCAGCATGATGCGCCTAAAATCCGAGTTGCCGTAAGGCAGGCGCTTGAATAATGTTGTTTCCATGACGTAAGTATTTGTCTTTTCCCTATTTGTCTTTTCCCTAAACACCCACCACCGTAATCGTTTTTCCGTCCACCGTTTCCTTCTTAAAGTAGAGCTTATCCTCCCACTTGACAGCTGCGCGGCGGTCAAAAACCACCATCCAGCCTTCGCTGCAGCAGTGCAGGTCCATGTAGCGGGCGGTTTGCTCAAGACCTTTTTCCAGATATTTTTCTCCGTAGCGTATCTTCAGCTCTATCGGATACTTCCGGTTTTCGTATAGCAGGCAGAGGTCAAGGCGGCCGGAGCCGGAGGCCATCTCGCGGATAACCTGTCCGCCGCCGTTAACCACCCGCTGCAGGAAAGCCATCATGACCAGATGAGGCGCCGCCTCCGTATAATCCAGCCTGTTCGTCCAAATAGCGCTGTTTAAGTGCCAAAATTGCTGGAAATCGCGCATCAGGTAGCTCATGTCAATGCGTCCGTCTTTCAGGTAGCGGGGCAGCTGATAGGGGTATTTTGGGTCTTTCAGCTCTTCCTGCGGATTGGAAGACAATTTGCGAATAATCACTTCGGCGTAAATCGGGTTAGCAGGCTCTATCCGCGTATTAACCACGCGAATTAACCCCAAATCTCTCGTGTAAAGAAAATCGTCCGAATCTTTATTGATAAATCCTTCACCCAAAATCATTGGCTCTATAACGCTGCGCACCCTGTCTTCCTTCAGCCGCTCAAGCAGGCTGTCGATGTGCGTCGGACGGGTGAGGATGATGGTTTGAATAGCCTCGTTCACCAGCTCCGCCGTAACGGGTTTTGTGCAGTCCGAATGAAGGATTTTTACAATCACTTCGCGGGCAATGGCATTCACCAGCCAAGGCTGTCCCTGTGTCTGCTCCCAAACCAGCTCAATAGCATCTTCCTCAAACACCTGTCCGGTATCATCGGTATGCTGCCGGTACAGCTGGGCAATTTCTTCTCTGGTGAAGTTTTTTAATGTAAACGACTCCGTAACGATGTTGAACGGGCTTGCGCTGCCCAGCGATTCGCTGTCGGGGCGGATTTTAGCTTTGTAGTCGCGGATGTTGCGCATGCCCACTAATGCTACCGAATGAGCAAACGGCGAGAGCGACCTGCTGTTATAGCCATTCCGCAGCTGCCGTAAGAAAGAAATCAAAGCGCCTTCGCTCAGGCAATCTGCCTCGTCGAAAAGGATGACCAAGGGCTTGTCCAGCAGCTTGCAGAAGCGCGATATTGCTGCTTTTAGCACAGATATGTAATCGGTTAAATCGGCTGCTTGAGCAAATTTATTCCCTTGTGGAATGTCGGTACTGGAAAAGCTATCTTTTAGGCAGCTGATAACAGCCGGTATCCCGTCTTTCGGGTCAACCACGCCTTGTACACTTTCCAGCGAACAGTACAGCGCGTAATATTTTCCACTTGCGTTGAGCCTCCCAGCCAAATCGTGCAAATAAGTTGTCTTTCCGCTCTGCCGCGCGGCGTGAATCACAAAATACTGATCCCCATCTATCAACTCCTCTACGCCCTGCAAGCGGGTGGCGGCATCTATCATGTAATGCCTCTCGCTATTACATGGCCCTGCGATATTAAAGTATCTCATCTTTTGAAATAGTTTGATTGTCTGACAAAGATACTGTTTTTTGCGTGTAAACCAATATACCGATAGCGCCTCAAAAATTTCCCTTGCTAATTCTCCGCCGCCGGAAGCGCTATTCTATCGTGGTAAATATTTTGCAGCTTCTTCTTGAATATTGCCTTTGCCGTGCTGATGTCGTTGAAGGTAAGGTCGGTGTTGTCCAACATTCTTCCGTTCACCTTGGAATCAATAACCGTTTCTACCAAATGGTTGATGGACTCCTGCGTAAACTTAGCGAGCGAGCGCGAAGCCGCCTCTACGGCGTCGGCCATCATGAGTACGCCCTGCTCTTTGGTGGTGGGGTTGGGGCCTTGGTAGTGAAAGGCGGAGAAGTCGGTTGCTTCGGGGTACTTTTCTTTGTACGCACGGTAGAAGTAGCTCACCAGCGAAGTGCCGTGGTGGGTACGGATAAAGCGCACTACGATTTCGGGCAGGCGGTTTTTGCGGGCAATGGCCACGCCGTCGGCTACGTGCTTCACGATGATGCGCGCGCTTTCCTCCGGGTCGAGGTGGTGGTGCGGCGAAAATTCTGCCGATTGATTTTCGATAAAGTAGGTTGGATTGTTCATTTTCCCAACGTCATGGTAGAGCGCACCTACCCTTACCAGCAAAGGGTTGCCGCCAATTTGCCGGATAACGCTTTCGGCCAGGTTGGCCACCTGTATGCTATGCTGAAAGGTTGCCGGCGCAACTTCGGCCAGCTCGCGCAGCAGGGCGTTGTTGGTATCCGAAATTTCCATGAGCGTGCTGTCGGAGGTGAAGCCGAATATCTTTTCAAGCACGTACACCAGCTGCTGCATGGCTATTACCAGCGCCGCGTTGACGGCAAACCAAAGGTAGATGTGCCAGTCGAACGTCAGGCTGCCATCCTTGATGAGGGTAAGCGCAGTGTGGATGAGGCAGTAGAGACCCAGAATAATGGCGGCTGTGCGGTAGAGCCTGCTGCGGCGGTACACGTCCTTGCTGTTGTACGTTGCGCCAACTCCCACAAAGCCGGTTATCAAAAAGAACTCGAAGCTGTTGGGGACAATGAAGGCAGCCAGCATGGCAGTAACAAAGTGGGTAAGCAGCGCCAGCTTCACGTCGAAAAAGGTGCAGATAAAAATGGGAAGCGCGGCAAACGGAATAACGTAAATGCTGGCAATGCCCGCTCGGCTAATCCACAGCGTGATGAGGAAGAATGCGGTTACCAGCAGCATCAAAAAGCTGCTTTCCTTGAGGGAGAGCGACTTTTTTTTGCTCAGCAGCGCGATGTAGAGGTAAAGCGTTGATATGAAAAGCAGGGCGAGCAGCGTCTGCCCTGCCAGCAGCAGCCACATGTTGCCGGAGTAGCCCACCCGCTGCTCGTACTCGTACCTGAACGACGAAAGCATGCTGAACGTGTTGGCGGTTACCACTTCTCCCTGCGCCACGATTTGCTGCCCTGCGCTCACCATGCCCTGCGTAGGCGATATGGCCGCCATGCGCTGCTCGAGCGCCTGCGCGGTTATGTGCTCGTTGAAGCGAAGGTTGGGCTTGAGGAAGCTCTGCACGTCGAGCTTGCTGTAAAATGCCTGCTCTGCGGAGCCTTCGCCCCACAGCGCCTGCAGGTGGCTGGAGAGGTACAGGTAGGCGCTCTGCGGCGTAAAGCACTCTCCGCTCGGAAAGTTTTTTGCCATATTTCCGTTGATTACCACCAGCGTTGCGTTGGGCGTACTGAGGTAATTTTCGGCAACCGAGTTAGGTTCGCGTATTCCCTTGCTGTAGATAAACCTCAGCTGCCCTTGCAGCGCCGGCAGTACTTTGTTTAGCAAGTTGTAGTTGCCGTACTGCGAAAGTCCTCCATGCCCTTGGCTGCTGTACGTGGCGCTAAGCGACGAGCGGAAAGTATTTACCAGGTCCGAGCGCTGCATGTAGTACACGCTGCTGTCGCGGTTGTAGTAGGGGATAACGGAGTTGAGCGTTTGCCGCTTTTCGTTTGCCAGCTCTGTTTCGGTTTTGTAGATGGGAAAGTCAAACGGAGCGTTCAGCGTTTTGTGCTGCCATACTTTTCCCCTTTGAAATTCGTACTGAAATTTCCCCTCGCGCGGCAAAAAAAGCACTACGAGCAGCGTTCCTGCAATAAAGGGAATAAGGTGTTGATGTTTTTTGATAAATTTCATAGCAATTAAAATTTTATTTTTCGGCCACAAATTTCGCTGTACGGGCACCACTCGCAGGCGTCAGCGTCGCCGGTTTGGACAAACGGCTGCGAGTAGTCGAACAGGCCGATGAGCTTAGCGCGCAGCAGCGCCTCAAAGCGCGGCAGGAGCGGCGCAGCGTCGGTCACAGCGGAGTAGCCCTTTTCATTTTCGTTTTTTATTTTGATGCTGCCGTCAAAATCGTTTCTGTAAACGTTGCGTATAAAAAACAGCATGGGCGTAACCGCAACTCTTTGTTGTGAATAAACTCTTCCTTTTTCGTGCATGATGGACGAGTACAGCAGCGTTTGCAGGATTTCCGGGCGGCGCTCCTCTTCCTTTTCCGAGAAAAGCGCCTCCACCGACAGGAATTTTTCCTTTTTTCCGTTGAAGCTGCTTCCCGTTTTGTAGTCAATAATCCGAATACCGCCGTCCGTAGCGTCTATGCGGTCGATGTAGCCGCTAAAGTTCACGGTGCGCCTTGCCTGCCCGTCGCCGATTTGCAGCTTGTGCTCAATCTTTTTTTCAAGCCCCGCCACCGTAAACGGCGCACATTGCGCGTCGTGGCGCAGCGTTCCCTCAACGTACTTTACCACCACCTCTTTTACAAGGCGCAGCTGGCCATTGCGCAGAATTTCTGCAACCTCTGCTTCGTCGTTGAGCGCCTCTCTTGCCGTTTCTTTTTCCACCAGCTCCACAATCTCCTGCCGGTTTTGCAGCCTGCTCGCGATGTCCGCTGCCGACACGCTTTGGTCGAGGTACGGCGCGTAAATTGCCTGCATAGCGTGGTGAAAAATGTTGCCCAACATGCGGCCATCTACCTCCTCGTCCACCTCCTCCGGCTCTTTGAGCCGGGCAATTTGGGCAAAGTAGAACTTGAGCGAACATGCGATGTAGCTGTTGAGCGAGCTTGCCGAAATTGCCCTTTCGCCGCCGTCTAAATATTCGTTGAGGATGTCGGCCACGGTGCCCGTTTTTTCAACAACAATAGGTTTTTCCGGCGCCCGCGTTACGCTGTACGAAATGCTGCGCTCGGGTACGTCGTGCGGGCTTTCCATAGCCAGCTGGCGCAGGTAGCGGCTCACTTCGCCGCTGCGGTTATCGGCGCTTTGGCTGTTGTACACCAGCCGCACCCGCCGGGCGCGTTGCAGGAGGCGGTAAAAGCAGTAGGCGTACGTTGCCTCGTGCTGCTCAACGGTGGGCAGGCCAAAGCCGCGCCGCAGGTTGTACGGGATGAGCGACGGCTCGGTTTCGCCGCGCGGAAAAATATCGTCGTTGAGCGAAAGCGCCACCACGTTTTCAAAATCCAGCGCGCGGGTTTCCAGAATACCTATAACCTGCAAGCCAGCCACCGGCTCGCCCTCAAACGGTATGCGAATACCCCTGAGAGCGCTGCGCAGGAGGTTGAAAAAATCGGCTGTTTCCAGCAGAATTTCGCTTTCGCGGAGCGCACCGGCGAGCTGGTTGAGCGATTTGTAGGCGTAAGCCACGTATTCGCGCCGCAGCTTGCCGTCGAAGGTATCCTCTTTTGCCTCGACAGCGGCAACGGCTGCCATCAGCTTGCCGAGCATGTCCGTAAAGGCGTTGGGCGTTGAAAGCTTTGTAAGCAGCTGCCGCACGGGGAAGCGCGACCGGCTGCCGGCCTCCTCCGGAAAATCTCCGGCGCTGACGTACACGCGGTTTTGCCGGATAATTTTGCTGCACAGCGCGCGCGCTTCTTTTCCGGCAACCATGCGGATGTACTGGTGCTGCAGCAGCGCAAGCGCGTCTTTGTGGTAAAATTTAGGGGGTTGATTTTCGGCCACCCTCGCATTTTTGTGCAGGCTGATGAGGATTTCTATCAAGCTGTAAATGGGCGTTTGCGAGAGCGGGTAGCCCATTGTTACGTTGAGCATTTCGATATCGGGCGGCAGCGAGTAGAGCGTTGGGATGAGCAGCCCCTCGTCGGCAAGGACAATGGCGGTACGGCGGTCGAGCGGGCGGTTGCCGCGCACCTCGTCGAGCAGCTTTGGGAGCAGCTTGGCCTGCAGCACGTCCGAGGAGGTGGCGATAACCTGTATATCCTTTTTTTCGGAAAACGGAGAGTAGCTTTCGTCCACCTCAAGGGGTGGAAATTCGCGCAGATTTTGCCGCATAAACAGCCCTGCCTCCTGATGCCGGTCGTTGATGTAGTAGCGGTCGTAGTCCCAAAAAAATTCGGCGCGTTGCTCTTTTTGCAGGTAGCGCATGAGGGTTTTTTCGCACTCGTTGAGCGCGTTGAAGCCGATAAAGGCAAACTTTTCCGCGCCAAAGTCGAAGCCGCTTTTGAGCAGGATTTCGGCGCCATCGCGGTATAGCATACCCTGATAGGCAAGATTTTTTTGGCGCAGCGCCTGCCGGAAGCTGCTGTAGGTGGGCAGGAGGGCGCTCCACAGCGAGGCAAAATTTGCCTGAAGCAGGCCGGTTTTTTCGGGCGAAAAGTTTTGCCAAAACGTTTGGATGGCAGCGCGCTGCTCTTGGCTCAAAAAGGACAGGCTGCTGTCTATATTTTTTAGCGCGGCCAGATTTTTGAGCAGCGGGTCGACCTGCACCAAGTACTTGTCGAGCACCTCAAAGTCGTTGAGCATCACATCGCCCCAAAAGTAAAAGTGCTCAAAGGTCTCATCCGTTTTGTGGCATGCTTTGTAGCATTTGTAGAGCTCCGCTATCAGCCGGTAGCGGTTGGCCTCGGTCAGCCCGCTAATGCGCGAAAAAATATCGCCCATACCCGCGCATTGCGGCAGCCACAGCGGACGGCTAAGCTGCTGCGAGAGGTATTCGGAGAAGTACAGGCGCGCGCGGCGGCTGGGAAATACAAGGGTAAGCGCACCTGTTTGCTCGCCGTACCGGCTAAACAGGCTTTGGACGGTGCGCTGCAGGAAAGGCATGTCCGGCGTTGCTGATGTTTCAAGAAATTCCATGCGCAAAGATAAAAAATAATTGGCAACGCAAGTCAGAACTGAATATTGAATCGTCGGATGTACTGGTCAATGAGGGCTGGGTTGAGGCTGGCCATGCGCATCAGCTCCGGCCGGCTGATGTTTCCGATTACCTCTATGCAGTAGCAGGTATCGCAGCTGTCGCAGCTGTCGGGAGGGTAGTCGGCGCGGCTTTTGCGGAGCAGCACAATCAGCGAATGTATGCTTTCGGTAAGGCCGGCGATGCCGTAGACTTTCAGGCAGTAGCCGTTTTGCTCCACGTTCAGCAGCAGCGTGCAGCTTGACTGCTCCATGCGCTCTGTAAGGCCATTGAGCGCCGATTCCATCGGCAGGCGGTAGATGTGGAGGTTATCTACGGATTTCAGAAAATTTTTCAGCAGCGCCTCGTCCGGCTTTTTTTCGTCCAAAAAAGGCGTGAGTATTGTTGGGTAAATGCTAATTCGGTGCACGTTAACCCCCAACGAAACGATAGTTTTGTGCACATCAATATTGCCGGTCTGCGAGTGGGTGCAGCCCAACAACATGCCCAAAACAACCGGCGCAATGGGCAGCACAAGCAAGCGGTGGCGAACAGAAATTTGCAAAAGGATAAAAGAGTTTCTATGCTGTTTACGATGTCAAAACAAATGAACAAACAAAACACTCGCGCCGAATATCAAGTCAGCATATCAAGTCAGCCTTTGCGCTGTTTGCAATGTCAAAGATATTGATTACAACAGCAAAGATAGTGTTTTTTTTCCCTCTCCGAAATAGCTGACCCAAATCGTCAATGAAAGTAAGGCTTCAGGAATTCTGCAAAATCCTGCGGTACGCGGCAGGGGCGGCCGGTTGCCGTATCCACAAAGACGAGCGTGAGCTCAGCCTCGTTAATGAGCTTTTCGTCCTGATTGTATATCAGGTGGTGAAAAACAATGCGCGCCCCGGGCATTTGCCTTACCTCTACGCGAACGGTCAGCAGGTCGTCGTAGTACGCCGGCGCGCTATAGCTGATGTGCATTTCCCTTACCGGCATCATGATACCCCGGCGCTCAAGCTTTGCGTATGAAAGCCCCACGCTGCGCAGCATTTCGGTACGCGCCTCTTCGTAGTAGAGGGGGTACGCGCCGTGGTACACCACCCCCATTTTATCTGTTTCGCCGTAGCGAACCCGTATTTTATGGCTATAGCAGAACATATCTTTTAAAATTTCAGGTAAAAATCTTTTGTCAGCTCCTTGTATTCATCCGTATATGAGCTTGGTAGATTGCTTTCTATGTACAGGTTTTGCTCGCTGAGCGCCTTTCTCTCCTGCGACAGCTCAAGCAGCAGCCGCTTTACGGGCTTGCCTTTTTTGGTCGAAACGTTCAGCTTGCGTATGCAGTGCAGCCCCGCCTTGGCCGCAAGCGCAATGAATACGTTACCCTCCACGTAGGGCAGCACCACCGCCAGCCGCCCCTGCGCTGCAAGCAGGCGTATGCTGCCGCTTATCAAGTCTTCGTGCGTAAGCTCGTTGGCGTGCCGCGCTGCGTTTCGCTTTTCGTTGGGCGAGAGCAGCGAGCGCCTGAAGTAGGGAGGGTTGGACGCTATCAGGTCGTAGCGCACATCGGAGCGCTGCGCCAGCTCGCTGAAGTCGCGGTGAAAAAAGTGCAGCCTGCTTTTCCAGCCGCTGTCAGCGGCGTTTTGTATAGCCTGCCGGTACGCCAGCTCGTCAATCTCCACCGCATCTACCTGCGCAAGCGGGGCGCGCTGCGCCAGCATGATGGCAACAAGCCCCGTTCCGCAGCCCACGTCGAGCAGGCGCTGCGGCGCCGGCGCTGCGCCAACGTTTACCCACGCACCCAGCAGCACGCCATCGGTGCCCACCTTCATGGCGCAGCAATCCTGCCTGATAGCAAACTGCTTAAACTGAAAAAAATCTCGCGGCATAAATGTATTTCTGCTATTTTACCGAAAAAGCTACGCATCGCAACTCTTCTTCTCTTCCGTTGGCTTGGCATGACAAAATTACTAATTTTTTTCGGATTTTCTTCGAATAAGCTATCGGCGATTTTCCCCCTTTTGCCCCGTCTCTACACGACCTGCGCACGCCAGTAACATCAATGCTAAGTATTTTCAACCCTTGTTTCGTATTAGGGAACTTCTAAAAACTCAACTTCTTTAAAAGGAGGTAATGAGGCTATGGACATATCGTAATCTATTGTTGCTGAGGTTGTTTTGTTATAAAAATTAGGTAATCCCGAGCGTAGCGAGTTCACGAACACTTTCAAAAACAAATACGAGTGAGTAAATTAGGGTTTTTGAGGGAACAAAAACAACCTCAGTAGCAAAGAGCGTAATGACGTGCATTAACCTCATTACCTCGCTAAGACGAGGTAACCCTTAATAAAGTAAAACAAAAGTCAAAAACATTTTTCGATACTTGCCGGATTTTGTTGCTCATTGGCAGAAACCATACATGTTTTGGAATATTTTGGAGGAAAAAATTACCGTAAAAAA
>JAISGH010000078.1 GCA_031263185.1 Prevotellaceae bacterium
TTATGCAATATGTTGAATTTGAAATACAAAGGTACTATTTTTTGCTGACTTGCACAAGATTTTTAATGATTTTTAAGAAAAAATTTTTCTATGCCTTTTTTAGTTTTCACACAGCCTCCTTTGGAGAGGGGCCGGGGGTGAGGTCTATACAGCTTTTAATCCGTTATATGTTATTTATTTTTCATCCCTTAAAGCGACAATTTGAAATGCACCCCTGCGTAAAAAGATTTTGGAAGTTCCGCAATTTTCATGTATTTTTGGCAAAATTTTATAGCAGACCGCTACTGTGCCAAACATTCCGGCAAATGCGCCTGCCAATCATCAATTTAATATTCCCATACAGCAATGAAAAATTTACTCGTATCGGTAGCCGCCTGCGCCGGCCTCTTGGCTTCGTGCTCGGTAGCGCCTACCGCTCCATTTGTAACGCAAAGCAACGGACGGCTTGAGGTAAACGGCAAGCCTTACTACTACGTCGGGACAAACTTTTGGTACGGCGCCATTCTTGGCTCCACCGGGCAGGGCGGCAACCGCGAGCGGCTGCTCAAGGAGCTCGACTTCATGAAAGCCAACGGCGTTGGCAACCTGCGCGTGCTGGTGGGCGCCGATGGCCCTGCCGACCAGGTAATAAAGGTAATGCCTACGCTACAGGTAGCGCCCGGCGTGTACAACGATACTGTTCTTGACGGCCTGGATTTTCTGCTCTCCGAAATGGGCAAGCGCGGAATGTACGCCGTGCTCTACATCAACAACACGTGGGACTGGAGCGGCGGATACGTACAGTACCTCCGCTGGACAGGCTACGACAAAACGCTCCCCGAAGGTGAGATTGACTGGGACACCTACCTGAGCAAGGTGTCGAATTACGCCACGTGCGACAGCTGCCACGCCCTGTTCCTCAACCATGTAAAGTATGTGGTTGAGCGCACCAACCGCTACACCGGAAAAAAATACGTTGACGACCCCGCCATCATGTCATGGCAGGTGGGCAACGAGCCGCGCGCGCTCAGCAAGGAGGTAAAGCCTGCCTTTGCAAAGTGGCTAAAGGAGGCTACTGCGCTCATCCGCGCGCTGGACAGCAACCACCTTATTTCCGTCGGCAGCGAAGGGCTGATGGGCTGCGAGCGCGATATGTCGCTGTTTGAGGCCATTCACGCCGACCCAAACGTTGGCTACCTCACCATCCACATCTGGCCTAAGAACTGGAGCTGGATCGAAACGCCAAACGTTACCGCGGGCGTTGATTCGGCAGTAGCAAAAACAAACGCCTACATTGCAGCGCACACCGAAATTGCCAAAAAGCTGAAAAAACCGCTGGTTATTGAGGAATTCGGGTATCCGCGCGACCACCATCTCTACACGCCGGACGACCCCACCACAGCCCGCGATGAGTACTACGCCGGCATACTGTCGCAGGTTGCGCTCTCGTCAAAGAGCGGCGGCGTGCTGGCCGGCTGCAACTTCTGGGCGTGGGGAGGCTTTGGCCGTCCGGCAGCCGAGCGCTGGCAGCCATGGAACGACTACTTGGGCGACCCTCCACACGAGGAGCAGGGGCTGAACGCCGTATTTGATACCGACCTTACCGTAAAGGTGCTGAAGGAGTATGCAGAAAAAATAGAAAAGTAGCCCCGCCCAGCGAGCTATACACCAAGTTTCGGCCAAAACAGATGAGCCAACCAAAGAAAATATCGCGGAGAGACGCCATAAAGTACGCCGGCATGTCAGCCGTTGGCGCGGCAGCCGCATACATCGGGACGAAGTTTTGGCCGGAGCAAAAAAACCTTGACACTGCGCCACCTCAAAAAAATCAACGATTACCCGACTCTCAAAATAAAACAAACATGAAAGTACTACTTGTCAACGGCAGCCCACACAAAAAAGGTTGCACCTACACGGCGCTATCGGAAGTAGCGTCGGCGCTGGAAAAAGACGGCGTGGCGGCAGAAATTTTTTGGCTCGGAATAGACCCTGTGGCAGGTTGCCGCGGCTGCGGCTCTTGCCGCTCAACAGGCCGGTGCATCCTGAACGACAGCGTAAACGCAACCGCCGAAAAGGTATCCGAATTTGATGGCTTTGTGTTTGGCTCGCCGGTGCACTACGCCGCCGCGTCGGGCTTCATCACGCCATTTTTGGACAGGCTGTTCTACTCGGCAGGCAAGCGCTTTGCGGGGAAGCCCGGCGCGGCGGTGGTAAGCTGCCGAAGGGCGGGCAGCACTGCTGCGCTCGAGCAGCTCAACAAGTATTTCACCATCTGCAACATGCCCGTAGCGCCATCGCAGTACTGGAACATGGTGCACGGCAACAACCCCGACGAAGTGCGCAAAGATTTGGAGGGAATGCAGACCATGCGTACGCTGGGGCAAAACATGGCGTGGCTGCTGAAGTGCATCGCAGCCGGCAAAGCCGCCGGCGTTGACTTGCCAGCGTACGAGGCAAGGGTAGCAACAAACTTTATACGGTGAGATTTTTGACCCTCAAAGCTTGCTCTTTAGTAGCCCGCGTACAGAGTAGTATAAGTATTGTTGAAAATCAGAGAACTAAATGCGAAAATTGGATATAGAGCATAACATTACGTGCCATTTAATCCCAACAATATAGGAGTAGCAAACGGGAGCTACTTTGCGCTTCCACATGCTGTTGATGACGCTACGCTTGTGCTGCTTCCCGTACCGTGGGACGCAACAACCTCGTACCGCCCGGGAACAGCCAACGGCCCGCAGGCCATGCTCAACGCTTCCTCCCAAGTTGACCTCTTCGATCTGGACAACGGCGATGTGTGGAAATCCGGCATAGGCACGCTGCCCGAAAGCGCCGAAGTACGGCGGCTGGGCAAGGCCGCCCGCCGCGATGCCGAGAAGGCCATTGCGCTGCTGGAGAAAGGTGTGGACGAAAGCAGCGCAAAGGTTACGCCTTACCTCAGCAGGGTAAACAAAGCCTCGGCAGCGCTCAACAGCCTGATATACGAGCAAACCCGGCAGCTGCTCCGGCGCGGCAAGCTGGTGGGGCTGGTGGGAGGCGACCACAGTACGCCGCTGGGCTACATACAAGCGCTGGGCGAGGTGTACGAATCGTTCGGCATACTGCACATTGACGCGCACGCCGACTTGCGCAAAGCCTACGAAGGGTTTGAATTTTCGCATGCCTCCATCATGTACAACGCCATAAGGCAAACTCCGTCAGTAAAAAAGCTGGTGCAGGCAGGTATCCGCGATTTATGCAGAGACGAAGCGGATTTTGCAGCAAATAATCCTATTGTACAGCAATTTACAGATTATTACCTGCAAAAAAGTCTGTTTAATAGTGCTACATGGGCAAGCTTATGTGAAGAAATACTTGCATTTTTGCCTCAAAAAGTGTACATTAGCTTCGATATTGATGGGCTTTCGCCTGCATGTTGCCCCAACACCGGTACGCCGGTGCCCGGCGGGCTTAGCTTTCACCAGGCAAGCTACCTCGTTGGGCAGCTGGTAAAGCATGGCAAAACGATTGTGGGGTTTGACCTGTGCGAAGTATCGCCCGGCCGCGACGGCAGCGAGTGGGACGCTATTGTAGGAGCGCGTATGCTATACAAGCTGTGCGGGTTCTGCATCTGCTCGCAGCAAAGGGCATAAAAAAATTTTTTTTGACGGACTTAAACGTGTAAATCCAAAATAACATTCCAAAAATAACATTCCAAAATAATATACTATGAGCAGACAATCACGAATAGCCAAGGCCAGAAGAATACTCAACCAAAGGCGCAATGCACAAACCATTATCAGCCCTTTCGCAAAATTTTTTAAGCAGCAAACCACAGGCGGAGTTTTGCTGCTCGCGTTCAGCGTAATTGCCATTGCCGCCGCCAACCTTCCGTGGCTACGATGGCTGCACGATTTCTGGGACAAAGACCTTACGCTGACGTTTAACTTTGTTACCAGCTACCTGCCCCTGCGCACCGTAAGGGAGTGGGTGAACAGCGGCCTTATGGTAATTTTCTTTTTTTTCATAGCCCTGGAGCTCAAGCGCGAAGTAGTCATTGAGCAGTCCTCCTCACGCAACATCCTGCTGCCCATATTTGCAGCCATCGGCGGCGCTGTTGTTCCGGCAGCCATTTACTTTTTCGTTAGCGGCGGAGCAGGAGCGCCGGGCTCGTCGGGGTGGGGAACGACCAGCGCCACCGGCATTGCGCTTGCCATTTGCATACTTTCGCTGCTGAAGTCGCGCGTCCCGCTTGCCATCAAAGTGTTCTTTACGTCCGTTGCCATCATGGATACCCTCCTTACCGTCGTTGTAATGTCGGTTTTATACCCGTCGCACAGCATCTACTTCGGATTTCTCATAGCGGCAGCCGTCGTTGTCTGCGCGCTGATGCTGCTCAACCGCTTTCGCGTCAACTACGCTTTCCCATACTTTGCGCTGGGAATTTTGCTGTGGTTTCTTGTGCTGCGCTCCGGCGTACACGCCACCATTGCCGGCGTAGCGTTGGCGCTAACCATCCCGTCAAGCATAAGAATTAACCAAGTTCGCTTCTACGCACGTAGCAAGTTTATGCTCGAAAAGTTTAAAGAAGCCTACAACAGCGCGACATCGCTGCTGCGAAACGAGCATGAGCAGCAGCAAATAAACAACCTTCAGCGCGAAATCAACAAGGTAACACCGCTCATCCTGCGCACAGAAAATGCGCTCTATGCGTGGGTGCACTTTTGCATCATGCCCATTTTTGCGCTGGCCAACATCGGCATCATCATCAACTCAGAAGCTGTTGGTATGCTAACAAACGCCACAGCCGTTGGCATTTTCTTGGGGCTGGCGCTCGGTAAACCCATCGGCATTGCGCTGATGAGCTTCGTTGCCGTCAAGCTCAAGCTTGCTTCACTGCCGGAAAAAACGCGGTGGGTAGAAATACTTGGCGCCGGCGTGCTGGCCGGCATGGGTTTTTCCATGTCCTTTTTTGCCGGCACAATTGCCTTTCACAGCGGGGATATGGCGGATTTGCAAAATTTAGGAAAATTGGCAACATTAATATCAACTTTATTTTCAGCGCTTTGCGGATATTTTCTTTTAACCGCCGCTTGCAAAAAGGGCACCTCGTACGCCACCTGATATTTTTTTGCTGTTTTTTTGCTATCTTTGTACGTTTTATTCCTTTAATTGTGCAGCGATAAACGTAAACGAGCATGTTCGTAAAAACAATACTAATTGAAGTTCACATGCGAGCTCCATATTTAATTTACTCCAAAAAAACATCTACGATGAAAATGATTAGAACAAGCATTTTGACAGCAGCTTTATCCGGCATGGCGTTCATGTCGTGCACCTCCAGCGGGCTAAGCGCAAAGAGCAGCGAAATTGACTCGGTAAGCTACGCTTTCGGCATCAACATTGGCTACAGCTTGAGCAACGTACAAATTGATGGGTTGAACGTTGACATTATCGCCAAAGGAATTAGCGATGTGCTCAAAAACAACGGCGAAAACGCTAAAACGACCAGCGGCGATGATGCGCTCAAAAGCAATGGCGAAAACGCTAAAATGACCAACGAGGAAAGCCTTGCCATAATTGAGGCTTTTTTCAAAAAGATGCGGGACAAAGCGCTTACTCGCAATCTGGAAGAAGGGGCACAGTTTTTGGAAAAAAACAAAGCCGAAGAGGGCGTTGTAACTACCGAAAGCGGCTTGCAGTACAAGGTAATCACAGCCGGAACAGGCCCTAAACCGGCCGAAACCGACGAGGTAGAGGTTCACTACCGCGGTACGCTGCTTTCCGGCGACGAGTTTGACTCGTCATACGAGCGCGGGCAAACCGCCAAATTTAAGCTCAATCAGGTAATCAGTGGCTGGACGGAAGGATTGCAGCTCGTGAACGAAGGCTCCAAGGTGCAGTTTTGGATCCCCTCCGAGCTGGCTTACGGCGAACAAGGCGGCAGAGGTATTGAGCCAAATTCAACTCTTATTTTTGAAGTTGAGCTGCTGAAAGTAAACAAGCTTGACGAGGGAAAAAAGTAGGACCGCTTATTCGCCGTCCTGCTGCTACCATTTTCTATATTTCTTAACAAAAAAGCAGGCACCTAACAGGTTCCCTGCTTTTTTGTTTTATTTGTGCATTATTTTTTTATTTACTACTTAGACAAGATGAAATTTTATTTTTTGAATTTTTCCGTAGCCGCAACAACTTCTGTTCGGCTTGCGTTTGCTGTAGCAGCCATGACCTTACTTGCTTACAGCTGCCAAACAGCGCCGGAGTATATCACTTACACCACTATTCGCGCAACGCTCAGCGAACCGGTGATCACAGAAATCGACACAATCTACCCAACACAAATCTACCGCTACCCTCAGCTCCATAACATGGACAACATCGCAGCGCAAGATTCGCTCAACCGCATGTTCCGGCTGGCCGACTACGAAGCTTTGCAAGCCGACACGCAGTACGACAGCGTACGGCTGGTAGACAGCGTAATCTATTCGGAGCTGGGGTATTTTTACTCTTCCGAATGGATAGAGGTAAGCTACCTGAACGACGAGCTTATATCGTACAACGGTATGCTGGAGTATAGCGGCGGCGCACACCCCAGCTACGAGCTGTACAAAGCGCGCACCATTGCGCTGAATACCCTCCGGCCGATACCGCTGCATGATTTGTTCATCGGAGACTACAAGTCGTTTTTCAGGGAACAGGTAGTCGCCTCGAAGCAGCTGGCGCAATTCGTCAGCAACGGCGTTATTGAAGCTAACGAGTGGGGCAACGTCTGCAACGATATACTTGACGCGCTGCTGCAACATGTCGACACCGTGAGCACTACCGCAAACATGCTGGTTAGCGATACCACGCTGAGCATCCTGCAAGTTGATTTTCGAGACTTTGGCTGCCCTGAGTTTATGCGCAACGTGATTGAGGTACGCATACCCTACCATGAGCTTGCTCCCTACATCAACCCCAAAGGATACCTGCGAAAATTCTTAAAGTAGGTATGGGGAGTAAAAGCCCAAAAAAAGAGCAGGTGGCAGAAATGTTCGACAGCATTTCGGGTCAGTACGATTTGCTCAACCATGTGCTCTCGCTGGGAGTGGACAGGTGGTGGCGCCGAATCATGGTACAGCGCGCCAGGCGATGCCGACCGCAGAGCGTACTTGACGTTGCCACCGGTACCGGCGACTCGGCCATAGCGCTGAAAAAAAGCGGCGCTACGCGCATTGTGGGGGTTGACATATCCGCGCAGATGCTAAAGGTGGCCAAAGCAAAGCCCAACGCCGCAGGTATTGAGTTTGTAAAGGCCGACGGAGAGCAGCTGCCGTTTGAGGACTGCTGCTTTGATGTGGTAACCATTGCGTTTGGTATTCGCAACTTTGAGCAGCGGCGGCAAGGATTGCAGGAAATGCGGCGCGTGCTGAAGCAAAACGGTACGCTCATTGTGCTGGAGCTCTCAATGCCTGCCAACAAAATTCTACGGGGCATATACAAGCTCTACTTCTTGAGAATTGTGCCCCTAATGGGCGGGCTGATTTCGCACAACAGCTACGCATACCGCTACCTCCCCCACTCGGTTGACGAATTTCCGCCACGAAAAGCGTTTGCAGGCGAAGTCAGGGAGGCCGGATTTGAAAAGGTAAAAGCAGCTGCGCTAAGCGGAGGCTTGGCTACTATATACGAAGCGAGAAAAAAGTGAAAAGGAACGGCATACTTATAGCGATTGTAGTGGGGTTTTGCGCTGCTGCTACGGCGCAAAACAAATCTCCGTTGGTGTCCAACCCCAACAACGGGGCCGACAACCCATACCGGACACCACAAGCAACTTCGCTAAAACAACCTCTGTACACCCCAAGCAGGCTGACCGACATGGCTCCTGGCTTTCCGAGCAAACTTTTTACACGCCCCTTCACGCAGCAGCGGTACGACTATAATACCAGACATCTGCATTTTGGCTTTGCGATAGCGCTGGGCGCACTTGACTACAGTATTACCAGCTCAAAGGAAACTCAGTACAACAGCAAGGGCGAAGCGTCCAACTTCTTTGTGGATGTGTCGACTCTCTCGCCGTTGATGAGCGTATCCGCCTTAATGGACTACCGGTTCGACCACCGGTTCAGCCTGCGGCTGCAAGTGGGGCCTACCTTTGGCACGCGCACCATCAACTTTTACAACGCCGATTCGCTCAATTTGTCCATGCAGGTAGAGTCGGTGCTGATTGAAGCGTCGTTCCTGCTAAAGTACAAGGCAACGCGCCACAGCGATTTAAGGCCGTATATGTTAGCCGGACTTACACCCTACTGCGACGTTTCGGCATTCAAAAACTTCAACGAAAAGCGAAAGCTCTACATCGCTATTAACCCTTTTGACGTTGCTTTGACCGCCGGCATTGGAATTGACACATACGCCAACTTTTTCAAGTTCTCGCTGGAAATCAGGTACGCTATGGGATTGTTGAACGCCATCTCGTCCAAATCGCTGGTAGGGTACGAACAGTACCCAAAGTCAATTGATAAGATGTACTTACACTCTTTCGTGCTTTCAATCATTTTTGAATGATATTTTTGAATGATATTTTTGAATGATATGCCCGTACATACGCGTCGGCGCCTTTGCCGCCCTGCTTGCCGCCTCAACCGCTACTGCCTCAACGGGCGCTACCATCTCTTACTCCGACAGCATTGCCATGCAGGCATATGCTTACAGCGCCGCTATCGTAAAGCGCATTGACGTTGCCGACGACCGGCAGGTATGGCTCCGCAAAGCCGGTGTCAACCTGAAAAAATTTGAGGGGAAACCCGCCGGTAAAGCTTTCATGGCCGGTGTGCTGCAAAAATTTGTCCGCTACAGCGAAAATAGCGGCTACCCTTTTGCCCGCGCGTACCTCGGCAGCGTACGCATTGACTCGGGCTACTTTTTCGCAACGCTAACGCTTAGACCGGGAAACCGCATAACCATAGACTCGCTAATAGCGAAAGGCGATGGCCGCGTGCGAACGTCCTTCATGCAAAACCACCTGGGGTTGCGCAAGCCTCGCCTCTACTCCGAGCAGTACGTGAAAGATGTTGACAGGCGAATTAACGAGCTGGGGTTTGTGCAAACAGCGCAGCCGTCGGCGGTAGAGTTCAGGCAGCAATCGTCAACGCTGTACACCTACCTGATTGCAGGCAAAGCCAACCGCGCAAACGGCCTGCTGGCTTTCGGCGCCGACGAAAACGGTAAGCTGCGGATGAACGGCGAGGCTTCGCTCTTTGTTGCCAACATGTTCAGGGGTGGCGAAGAGCTTGGGCTTGACTGGAGCAGCCCCGAAAAAAATACGCAGCTGCTGCGCATATCCACCGGCGTACCCTACCTCCTTCCGGGCGCCATAGGCGTATCGGCGCAGCTCAACATGGAGCGGCGCGATACGCTGTACATGAGCCTTAACGGCAGGCTGGGGCTATCGCTGCCGATGGGCTGGTACGGAAAATCGACGCTGTTTGTAGAGCTTCAGCGGCATAGCAACAGCGGCCTGCAAAGCGCAACGGTAAACCTCACGCTCTACGGCGTTGATTTTTTGCTCCGCCGCACCGACAACCCGCTGTTTCCCCGTAGCGGATACACGGCCAACCTTGCCTTTGCCGTCGGGCGGCGCAGGGTGAGCGGCGCAGCAAGCACGGGCATGGAGGGCGCGGTTGACGCAACGCGGCACTTTTTGTTGAGCGGGCGCACAAGCATTTTAGCGCGGGTGCAGGGCAAAATGAAAGGCGCCTTTACCGAAGCAGGCAGCGAAACGCTGCTCCCGAGCGAGCTGTACGGCATTGGGGGCGCCGGCAGCCTTCGGGGCTTTAGCGAGCGCAGCATTTTTACGCCGTGCTACGCCATTGCAACCCTCGAACCGCAATTTTTTTACAGCGCACAAGGTTACCTCCACGCCTTCTACGATTACGCCGCAACGGGCACCTCTGCCGCCTTGCGCAGCGGGGCAGTCAGCCAGCTGCACAGCTTTGGCGCAGGAACGCGCTTTGCCACAGCGGCGGGAATTTTCTCCATCACCTACGCGCTGGGAGGCGAAGCCGGAAAAAAGCCGCTGCTCAAAAACGCAAAGGTGCACGTAGCATATACGGCGGTATTCTAAATTCGATAGCGCTTTAAGGGCTGAGAAATAAATAACATATAACGGATATAAAAGCTGTAGAGACCTCACCCCCGGCCCCTCTCCAAAGGAGAGGGGAGAGGGACACGATATTCGGCGCCAGCCTCCCCTCTCCTTTGGAGAGGG
>JAISGH010000109.1 GCA_031263185.1 Prevotellaceae bacterium
TTGTGCCGTTAGGCACAAAATGTTGGTAGAAATAGATAGCTGTATGATCGGTTTTTCGTGCCGTCAGGTACGAAATGTATATTTTCTGCCAACATTGTCCTCCATAAGAGACATGACGAACAACAAATAATGGACGTAAATTTAAAAAATTGCACCCTAATTCTTGACACCCCATGTTAGAGGATAGAACTGTTATATCAAAACATATCAGTAATTTATTCAAAGAAAGAGAATTGGACTCAAAAAGCAATGTGCATTTTTTGCACACTGCAAATTCCGACAATGCCATAAAATTGAGAAAAATTTTGCGCGTGCGGAGATTTGTCATATCGTTGCCATATGAAAAAAGATTACTTAATAGCTATTGCCGGAAAATTTATCGGTCTCCCAAATTGTTTTTGGCAAAAAAAGCGTATTTTTGTATGCAAGAGTCGGATGTAACCGTACAATCATCACCCTAAAATACAGCTTATGAATAAACGTATCGGCAGCAAGCAGGCCGCCGCCAAGCCTGCCCCCAAAAGCAAAGCGGAGGAAGCGGTGTACATAAACCCGCTGACGGATTTTGGGTTTAAAAAAATATTTGGCGACAAGAAGCTGATGATTGCCTTTCTGAACGACATCCTCCAGCCGGAAGAACGCATCACGGCGCTGAGTTACGTCCCCACCGAGCAGCTGGGAAACGAGGAGTCGGAGCGCAAGGCGGTTTACGACTTGCTGTGCACCAACAAGAAGGGCGAGTCGTTCTTGGTAGAAATGCAGCGGGCGCCGCAGGAGTTCTTTGTGGACAGGCTGCTGTTTTACTCCTCGTTCCTAATCCGCAACCAGGCGGTCAAGGGTAAGAAGTGGAACTTTAACCTAAAGGCCGTTTACGTAGTGTCGCTTTTGAACTTTAGGCTGCATATAGAGGGAATTGGCGAGCAGCACATTGTCAACAGGGTGTATTTGACAGAAGAAACGACCCATGCACGATTTTCAGACAAGCTGCGCTTTATCCTTATCGAGCTGCCCAAGTTCCAAAAGCAGGTAGATGAGCTGGAAACCAACACGGATTTTTGGTTTTTCTGCCTGAAAAACCTGATGCGTTTACAGAATGTTCCGGCAGCAGTAAAGGGTCAAATATTCCGGCGACTATTTGAAAGGGCACAGATTAAAAAATTAACAAGCGAAGAAATGAAAGCGTATCATCAAAGCGTATTAGAGTACGACGATATTGTTGATGCTCTTGACTTCGAAAGAAGACGAAGCGAAAAAAGAGGAATAGCGTTAGGCGAAAAAAGAGGAATAAAAATGGGGGTGGAAAGAGCCTATGTAGAAGTTGCCATTAGCTGCGCTGCTCTGGGAATGCCCCTCGAAGACATAGCCAGCCTGACGAAGTTTTCGGTAAAGCAAGTGCAAGCTATTTTGCAGAACCAAGACTAATTTCAGTACATTAAATCAGCAAATTTTGAACTTTAAGCAGCTAAACAACAGTGTCGGGTGGCTGTGCTTTGCCGTTGCCGCCGCAACCTACCTGTGCACCATGGAGCCTACGGCAAGCCTGTGGGATTGCGGCGAATTTATAGCCACCTCGTACAAGCTGGAGGTGGGGCATCCGCCGGGAGCGCCGCTCTTTATGCTCGTTTCGCGCATCTTTGCGCTGCTTGCGGGCGGTAATGCGGCGCACGTGGCGGTCATGGTCAACGCCATGAGCGCGCTGTGCAGCGCATTTACCATCCTGTTTTTGTTTTGGAGCATCACGCATATTGCCCGCAAGCTGACATCGAAAAAATCACCGGAAAAATCGCCGGAAAAAGGCAAGCCCAACCACCTGCCCGTACTCGCCGCCGGATTTGTGGGCGCTATGGCCTACACATTCTCCGATACATTCTGGTTTTCGGCTGTTGAGGGCGAAGTGTACGCCATGTCGTCGCTGTTCACGGCAGTGGTGTTTTGGGCTATGCTGAAGTGGGAAGGCGAGGAGCGCAGCGACCTGCAAGCGCGCTGGATTGTGCTCATTGCCTACCTCATGGGGCTGAGCATTGGCGTACACCTGCTCAACCTGCTTGCTATTCCCGCCATTGTGATGATTTACTACTTCAAGCGCTACAAGTTTTCGTGGCTCGGTGCGCTGAAGGCGCTTGCCGCATCGGCGGCCATTCTGCTCGCCATCCTCTACGGCGTTATTCCCGGCGTGGTGGTCATGGCCTCGTGGGTGGAGCTGCTTTTTGTGAACACGCTGCATGCGCCCTACAACAGCGGTGCGCTGTTTTTCCTGCTGGTAGTCGTAGCTTCTGTAATTTTTGGCGTTTACTACACCTGCAAGCGCGGCAAAAAAAGCGCCAACGCCATCCTTGTGTGCCTTGCGGTGATGCTGATGGGCTACTCTTCGTACGCCGTGGTGGTCATTCGCTCTGCTGCCAACCCGCCCATTGACGAGAATAGCCCCGACAACGTGTTTAACCTGAAGTCGTACCTCAACCGCGAGCAGTACGGCGACCGCCCGCTGCTCGTTGGGCCAAGCTACGCCACGCCGGTGGTAGATTACGCCGAAATATTCGGCTACATCAAAAAAAACGGCCGCTACGAGCGGGCGCCAAGCAACCTGCGCTATACCTACAACGAGCGCTACACCATGCTGTTCCCCCGCATGTACAGCCCGTCGACCGACCACGTGGAGGAGTACAAAAAGTGGGGCGACGTGCGCGGCAGGCGAACCATTGTGCGTAGCGCCGGCGGCGAGCAGGAGGCGCAGATGATGCCTACGTTTGCCGAAAATCTCCGCTTTTTTTTCACCTACCAGCTGGGGCACATGTACTTGCGCTACTTTATGTGGAATTTTGCCGGCAGGCAGAACGACATACAAAGCCACGGCGGTGTGCTCCACGGGCGCTGGATTTCGGGTATTCCGTTCATTGACAACCTGATGCTGGGCAACCAGCAGAATTTGCCCACATTTTTGGAGCAAAACAAGGCGCGCAACAAGTACTACATGCTGCCGCTGGCGCTGGGCGTGGTGGGGCTGCTCTTTCAGCTCAGGCAGAGCAAAAAGAGCTTCACCATAGTGGGGCTGCTGTTTTTCTTTACGGGGGCGGCAATTGTGGTGTACCTCAACCAAACGCCGTTGCAGCCGCGGGAGCGCGACTACGCCTACGCAGGGTCGTTTTACGCCTTTGCCATTTGGATTGGGCTGGGGGCGCTTTGCTTTAGCCGGTGGCTGGCGGCTGCCGGCGCAAAGCGAGCAAGCGGAAGCCGGAGCGCCCGCCGCCTGCTGACGGCTATCGGCTGCCTGCTGCCGCTGCTTGCTCCGGCAATTATGGCCAAGGAGAATTGGGACGACCACGACCGATCGCAGCGCTACTTTACCCGCGATTTTGCCTACTGCTACCTCGCCTCGTGCGCGCCCAACGCCATCCTCTTTACCGGCGGCGACAACGATACTTTTCCGCTTTGGTATCTGCAGGAAGTCGAAGGTGTCCGCACCGACGTGCGCGTGGTGAACTTGAGCCTGCTGGGCGCCGACTGGTACATTGGCCAAATGAAAATGCGCGCCTACCAATCGTCACCGCTGCCCATGAACTTGCCGCAGCGCTGCTACGAGCAGGGCGTTAACGAGGAGATTTACGTGGTGGACAAAATTCAAACCTCCGTTCCGCTACGTCAGGCCATCGACTTTGTGGCGAGCGAAAGCCCGCAAACCAAGCTCCGGTCGGGGCACGGTCAGCCTGTCAGCTACCTGCCATCGCGGCAACTTTCGCTGGAGGTGAATAGGGAGGGCGATTTCGGCGTGGCAGATGAGCACCTGCCGCTGCCCGACAGCATTACGTTTTCCATTTCGCGTGAGGTACTTTTCAAATCCGATTTAGCAGCGCTCGACATTATAGCCGCCAACCGCTGGGAACGCCCCGTTTACTTCTCCTCCGTTGGCAGCAGCAGCGACTTGGGGCTGAGTGAGTACCTGCAATTTGAAGGGTTTACCTACCGGCTAATTCCGTACAAAACGAGCACAGAGAACATGCTCAGCGTTGGCCGCATGGAGCCGGATACGCTGTACCGGCGCTTGCTACACACCTACCGCTACGGCAACATCGACCGCTGCAACGTGCCGGTGGACGAGCACGTGAGCAGGGCGCTAAGCATGGTGCGCTTTCGCGAAATATTTACCCGCACGGCCAACGCCCTTAGCGACGCCGGCAAGGCGCAGCAGGCCGCTGAGGTGCTGCACCGCTGCGCCGAGCTGATGCCGACGTGCAGCTTCCCCATCAACAGCTCGCAGCCGGAGGACATCTTCTACCTTACCTTTATTGAGGCGTTTTACCGCGCAGGGCTAAGGGAAGAAGCCAACGCCATGGCCGAAACCTTTTACGAAGAAACTCAGAAAAACCTGCTCTACTTCTTTGGCCTGCCCAGGCCAATATCGCGCACGCTGGACTACGAAAGAGAGGTAAACCTGCACTTCCTGCAAAATCTTGCCTCCATTTGCAAGGAGCATCAGGAGTTGGCTTTGAGCGAAAAATATCGGAAAGAAATGCTGAATTTTGAGTAAATTTACAGCAAAGTCATTCGTAGCTGGTTTTTAGGGGATGAGCGTTATGCGGGCGTGGCCTGCGCCGGTGTTGCCGGTCACGGTTTCGGTAAGCGGTGTGCGTTCTTTTGCCTCATCCCCCCCGATTCGTAGCTAACCTTACTCCTGAATGTAGCCGAACTCCCTCAGCTTGCGGTCGCTGTCGCGCCAGTCTGGGTTTACCTTTACGAATGTTTGGAGGAACACCTTTTTTTCAAAAAAATCTTCCATGTCCTTACGCGCCTGCATACCCACCTTTTTCAGCATTTTCCCCTGATGCCCAATGATGATGCCCTTTTGCGACTCTCGCGCTACGTATATCACGGCCGAAATTCGGTATATCTTTTCCTCCTCCTTGAACTCCTCTATGGCCACCTCGGTGCAGTAGGGTATTTCTTTGCTGTAGCTCAAGAAAATTTTTTCGCGAATAATCTCCGAGGCAAAAAAGCGAAGGCTTTTGTCGGTAAAGGTATCCTTGTCGTAGTAGGCTTCGCCTTCGGGGAGGAGCGCGAGCAGCTTCCCGAACAGCGCGTCGAGGTTAAACTTTTCTATGGCCGACGCCGGAATGATGAGCGCGCGCGGCGCCATTTCGTGCCACTGCTCCACCAGCACCTCCAGCTTTTCGGGCGTGGTGAGGTCTATTTTATTCACCACCACCACCACCGGAACGGTCAGGCTGTTGAGCCGCTCAATGTAGTCCGCGTGCTTGTCGGCCTGCTCCACCACGTCGGTTACATACACGATGACGTCGGCGTCAACGAGGGCTGTACCCACAAACTTCATCATGGCCTCCTGCATCCTGTAGCGCGGCGACAGTATGCCGGGCGTGTCGGAATATACGATTTGATAATCGCTGCCGTTCACGATGCCCATAATGCGGTGGCGCGTGGTTTGCGCCTTGCTGGTGATAATGCTCAACCGCTCGCCTACAAGGGCGTTCATCAGCGTACTCTTGCCAACGTTGGGGTTGCCTATGATGTTTACAAAACCGGATTTGTGCACTTCTTAGAAAATTTAGAAAAAAATTTATAGCCATAAATCTTGGAATACTCCCCGTGTCGCAAAGTTAGCAAGAATTTGCCAATAACTTGCTATATTTGCAGCATGGAAAAATTTATTACTTGCAGCGGTATGCCGGTGCGCGTGGCAACCTACGGCAACCGCTCGGACAACGGCAGCGCGGCGCTGCTGCTGCACGGTTATCTGGAAAGCCTTGAGGTGTGGGGAAATTTTGCGGAGCAGCTTGGCCGGCACGTATACACCGTAGCGCTCGACTTGCCGGGGCACGGGCTTAGCGACACTCATCCGGAGGTTAACAGCATGGAGCTTATGGCGGACGTGGCAGCCGAAGCCTGCGCCCAGCTGTCGGCAGGCAGGGTGGCGGCCATTGGCCACTCAATGGGCGGCTATGTAGCGCTGGCGCTGGCAAAAAAGTACCCTGCGCTGGTATCTTCGTTGTGCCTGCTGCACTCTACGCCCAACGCCGATACTGAGGAAAAGAAGCTGCAACGCGACCACGAAATTGCGCTGATTGCCGAAGGTAAGAAAGAGACGCTTGCGCAGCAAAGCATATCCATGCTGTTTGCCGCCGACAACGCAAGCCGCCTGTACGAGCCGATTGCCGACATCGAAACCTGCGCTCTCATTGCCGACGACACCGGCACGATTGCCTCGCTGCGCGGCATGAAAGAGCGGGAGGACATGAACGAGTTTTTGAAAACGTTTGGCAAGCCTTTGCTTTTTGTTTTCGGTAAAAAGGATCGGCACATCTCGTGGGAGGCGGCAAGCGCAACCGTAGAGCGCTTCCCTCAGGCGCAGCTGCTGGCGCTGGAAAACTCCGGACACGCCGGATTTATTGAGGAAGAAGAGATAGTGCTTGCTACAATAAAATCTTTTGCACTAAAAAAAAGCAAATCGCCAACACTAACTGACGCATAATTTTAGCCAATCAACAGTGATTATTTTTTCTTGTTTAACAAGCGTTTCAGCTCTGCAATTTGCTTAGATTGCGCTTCGTTCGTTCTGTCTTTTTCTTCGAGCATTTTGTCTTTTTCTTCGAGTGCTTTTTCTTTTTCTTCGAGCACTTTACTTTGTTGTTCGATTATTTGTTTTTGTTCTCTGTTTTTCTTTCCGAACAAGTCATCGAGAATGCGTAATGCTTCTGCTTCCTTTTCTATCTCTTCGCGCTCTTTGGGGTTGGCTATCATTTCGTGAAGGAGAGAGGCGATTAGCTGTATATCGTCGTCGTATGATTGAAATCGGTACTGCTTGCTCACCTCGGAGGTGCTAAGAACAAAATGATTTTGCTCGAAAAGGCTCAGCAGCTTATCCAGCTTTGTACGGTAACGCTTATCGGTAATTCTTGCCGCCTGAATAATGTAGCTGTCATGCGTAAGGCTTTCGATGAATGGCGATTTTACCTCAATTTTTTTATTCTCGAGCAGATCCTTGTAGCTTCGCTCTACCTTTATGCAGGCGCTTTCGATGCCGGTCAGCTTAAATCCTAAGATATAGATGGTTGTTATCGGTAGCGCAGCTTCTTTTCCGTTAACTTTCTCTTTTTTCTTGTAGTGCTCTCCAAGGTAGTTCCGGAAGCGCATCAAATCGTCTTCGTCCCATGATTTTTGTACTTCTATCAGTATTTTTTCATGCTTCTCTGCTTCCGTCTTTATGGTTGCTACAAAGTCCATCCGGTATATGGAGTAGCCGATGTTGCTGTACTCCGGAGTGTCTTTTTTCCCGCTTTCGTCTGCTCTACGGTTTTTTTATACGTAAATTCCTGCGGGCTAACTTCTACCGAAACAACCTGCTTGCCAAGAACGGTGCTAAGAAAAAACTTGGCTATTCGCTCATTTTCCATCAGCCGCTTAAATACGGTGTCGTATATCGGATTGGCAATTATCCAAGACTTAGGGGTTGCGTTATGCTGTTTTTCTGTGCTCATGGCTTTTATTGTTTTACATGCCTATTGCTATCTCCCCAGCCACCTCATAATATCGTTGCCGTTGGCAAAAAGAAACAGCATGATGATGATGGCTAACCCTACCATTTGCGAGCGCTCAAGAAATTTATCGCTTGGCTTGCGTCCGCTCACCATTTCGTAAATGATGAACATCATGTGTCCGCCGTCGAACGCCGGAATAGGCAGGATGTTGAGGAAGGCAAGCATGATGGACAGAAAAGCGGTCATGCTCCAAAAGTGCGGCCAGTTCCATGTTTTGTCAAAGAGGCTGCCGATGGCGCCAAAGCCGCCAAGGCTTTTTGCGCCTTCTTTGGTAAATATAATTTTGAACTGCTTCACGTAGCTCACCAGCGTTTCTGTCCCGAGCACAACGCCGGCGGGTATGGACTCAAGAAATGCGTACTCCAGCTTTTTTGTTTTGAAGTACGAGAGGGGTGTGCGCAGCGCCACTCCCAGCTTACCGTTTTCGGAGGGCGTAACCTCCTGCGAGAGCAGCTCGCCGTTGCGGTAAAAGTTGAGCTGCAACGGTTGGTTTTTATACTTCAAAAGGCTGTCGCTAAGCTGGGCAAAAAAGGGAATAAACGTCCCGTTGACGCCAACAATGCTGTCGCCGCTTTGCAGCTGCGCGGCGGCAGCGGGCGAGCTGCGCATGACCTCTTTTACGACAAACGGTACGCGCTCCCGCGCAAAAATTTTCAGGTCGTCGGAGGCCAACAGCTGCTGCGAAAAGTCGGCGGGAAGCGTTATCTGTAGCGTATCGCCTGCGCGGAACAGGGTTACGGGCTTTCCGTCCGAGTACAGAATTTGCTCTACGGCGTCGCCCAACGTTTCGGGTATTTTACCGTTTACGGCGAGGATGACATCACCGTCGGCAAATCCGCTGTTCCGCGCCGTTTGGCAGTAGTCGTAGCCGTACGTAGCGTTGGATATGGGGATGTACTCCCGCCCCCACGTGTACAAAATCATGGAGTAAATGACGAGCGCCGCAATGAAGTTCACTATCACCCCGCCGGTGATGATGATAAGGCGCTGCCACGCCGCTTTTGAGCGGTACTCCCACGGCTGTGGAGGCCGCTTCATGGCTTCGGTATCCATTGATTCGTCTATCATGCCGGCAATTTTGCAGTAGCCGCCCAGCGGCAGCCACCCAACGCCCCACTCTGTGTCTTCGGGATTTTTTTCCCAATCCTTGGGAGGCGCCGGCGAAAACCAGCTCAGCCGCCATTTTTTGTCTATGCGCTTGGCGCGGAGAATGGAGCGCCAGGGGTTGAAAAAAAGGTAAAACTTGTCCACCCGAGTTTTGAACGCGCGGGCAGCAAAAAAGTGCCCCAGCTCGTGCACCAGCACCAGCAGCAACAAGCTAAGCAGCAGCTGCGCAATTTGAGTTGCTATTCCCATGAAGTTATTCTATTTAAATTAAAAAAAAATTTCGGCTTTCGGTTTTAGCGGTTTACCCACGAGTGGTCTTTTGAGTACCGTAGCATTTGCTCGGCGTAGCCCTCGCTGTAGGTTACCTTTATATCTGCTATTTCGCCGGACTTGTCCGCAACGACTTCATAAACGGGATTTACAAATCCTTTGTACGGCGCAATGTTCAGGGTTTTGTAGCGGGCTAAAATTTCGTTGTGCAAGCCGGCATCAACTTTAACGCCGTAGGTTTCCACCATATTTTTTGCCGCAGCGTAGTCGCCCTCCGAGCGGATGCGCTGTATTTCGGCCAGCAGCCGGCCAAACAGTGTCCGCAGCTTGCCGTAGTCGTTGATAGCAACGTATGTTTTTCCGTCCTGCACCCGGAGCTCTACTACGCCGTCGGGTGCGCCTTTCTCCAGCGTCCACCGAGCAATCAGCTGGCGGTTGCGCATGTGCGCTTCCTCCAAGCTGCTTCCGGGTTGTATCCTGACCAGCTGGGTCAGCAGCCCGTTGGTCATAAACTTGATGTACTCTGCCTTGTAGGCGGAGTCGTTGGGCAAAAGCCCCAGCTCCACCATTTTGGCATCGGCAATGTAGTACAGGCCAAACAAGTCGGCGCGAGCCTCCTCAATAGCGCTGCCGTCAGCTTTTAGCGCACCCTGCCCAACGCTGGGCATCAGCTTGCCGGAGGCGTGGCCGAGACATTCGTGCAAATCCGTGTGCATGTTGCCCGTAATGAAGCCGTAATCTCTCATGAGCTCCACCTCATTTTGGCTCCGGTAAAATTCCTGGGCAAAGCCATTTCCCTGCGCTGCCTTGTCGTAGGCGTCGGTGATGTTCTCGATGGTTACCGATTTTGAGCCGTGCAGAGTGCGTATCCAGTTGGCGTTGGGGAGGTTTATTCCTATTGGCGTTGCAGGGTAGCAGTCGCCGCCAAGCATTGCGGCGGTAATGACTTTGGCCGAAACGCCCTTTACCACTTCCTTTTTGAAGCGCTTGTCCACCGGCGAGTTGTCCTCAAACCACTGCGCATTGCTGCTGATGATTTCCGTGCGCTTGGTTGCCTCGAGGTTTTTGAAGTTCACCATTGCCTCCCACGTTCCCTTAAAGCCCAGCGGGTCGCCGTAGGTTTCAATAAATCCGTTGATAAAGTCCACCTGCGAGGCGTCGGCTACCCACAGTATGCTGTACTCGTCGAAGACTTCGAGCTTGCCGGTTTGGTAAAAGCGAACGAGCGCTTCAATAACTTTTTGCTGCCCTTCGGTTTCGGCTACCTGAACGGCTTTCTCCAGCCAGTAAACGATTTTTTCGATAGCCTCCGAGTAAAGCCCGCCAACTTTCCAGACTTCCTCCACAATTTTTCCATCCTTTTTTACTAACCGCGAGTTTAGCCCATACGAAATGGGCGTGGAGGTGGCCGTTTTTTTGAGATTACCGTAAAAGCTTTCGGCTTCCTTTTGCGTCAGGTTGCCGTAAAAGTTGTTGGCCGAGGTGGTAATCAAATCCTGACCGTCGGCTTGGTTTATCCGCTTTGCGTCAACGGCGGGGTCGAACATCACCGGCACAATGACGGACAGCAGCTCATCCACCGTTTGGCCTTGCTGCAGGGGCAGGAACGAGGGGTCGAGAGATTTTACCACCTCCGTAAAGTACTCCGGCGAAAACTCCGGCGAAAACTTGTCGGCAGCGTAGTGGTGGTGGATGCCGCTTGCAAACCAAACCCGCTTGAGGTAAACCACCAGATTTTTGTAGTCGGCGGCGGCGGTATCGCCCGCGTAGCTGCGGTAGATGGCCTCCAGCGTACGGCGAATGGCGAGGTTATGCTTTCCCTGCTGGTCGAAGTGAATGTCTCGCCCTTCGAGGGCTGCCTGCGAGAGGAAGTACACCAGCTTTTTTTGCTGCAAGGTAAGCTGCTCAAACCCCGGTACGCGGTAGCGAAGGATTTCCAAGTCGGCAAACTTTTCGACCGAGTAGCTAAAATTTTCATCTCCGGCGGAGCGCTGGCCACCGCTTTGGCACGCCCCTGTCAGGATTGTTCCCATAAGAAAGAATACGATTTTTTTCATTTTTTTTTTTGAATGTTGCTCTTGTTAGACGTAAAAAAGCATAGAAGCAGCAAAGGTACATATTTATTTTGAAAGTGAACAGGCGGGGGCGAAAAAAGAAAAAGAGCAGGGTTCGTGGTGGCTTTTTCTACCTAACATGCCATCCCTACGGAATTTTCGCCCCTCAGTTCCCTGTCATTCCCGCGAAAGCAGGAATGATTGCTTGGGGGAGAACGACGGCAAGGGATGTGCACGTACGGCGGCATTTTGAAACCTAATTTCAACCTAATTTATCTAACAAAATAACCTCAGTAGCAATGAGTTAATTACATACATAATAGATATATATCAATAACCTCATTAACCCGATAACAACAATCGTGGAAAAATGAGGTAATGAGGTTTGGATATATTATGTAACTATCTGCTAATAAGGTTATTTAGTTAAATAAATTAGGTAAAAAATGAGGTTTCTCAGCACGGCAGCTCCCGTAACTCCCTCAAAAAAATCCCTCTTACTATGTGCGCATTGAAAAAAAAATTTGTATCTTCGCTGCGCTAATATTTTGTTTCACCAAAAATGGCTATAACAAAGGCTATACAAGCAATGCGCTGCACGCTACCTACAACCACCAATAACGGACAATCATCAGCTCACAATGGAGCTGTGCAGGTAAAATATGCTTTGACCATACACAGAGCAATCAGCGCCAGCCCAATTCAAAATTCAAAATTTCCATAGCATCAGCCCAATTCAAAATTCAGAATTCAAAATTCAAAATTTCCCAAGCACACACACAGTTCAGCGAGTTACGCATTATACATTTTTACGCGTGCGCGTGTTATAGCATATATCTTTCAAAAAAGCAAACCCTCCTTGCCCCGAAGTTTTTTTCGGGGCGAGGATTTTTTTTGCTGCAAATGCGCGAATGAAATATTATGCTCACCACCTAACCCAAAAAAAATCGCAGCGCAGACACCATGCTGCGCGTATCGCTCTTTGAAATTTTGTTTACACGCTTGGAAATTGCAACATTTTCATGTAACTTTGCTATTTGAAAAGGCAAAGGCATCAGCCTGTTGCTAATTTCTGAATTCTAAATTCTAACTAATGTCGTATCATTCATCAAGTGTCGGATAAAATTGGGCGTTCAACCCGCAGGGTTGAATGTGAATAACCCCCAATGAAGCGAAGCGATTGGGGGTAGATGAGATTGTGGGGGTAGATGAGATTGGGGATAGATGAATGGCATGACGCTAAAATCACAACAGCCATGGCAAAAAAAACGAGAGCACTCATTTCCTTTGACTACGCGCTCAAGCGGCTGCTGCGCAACAAGGCCAACTTCGATGTGCTGGAGGGCTTCCTGAGCGAGCTGCTCATGCAGAAAGTAAAGGTGCGCAACATTTTGGAGAGCGAGAGCAACAAAACCCACGAAAAAGACAAGCAGAACAAAGTTGACATCATGGTAGAGGACACAAAAAACGAGATTATCATGATAGAGCTACAGTTCGAAATGGAGTTTGACTACCTGCTGCGGATGCTGTACGGCGCGAGCAAGGCCGTTACGGAGTACGTGAAGGAAGGAGATGCCTACACGGTGATACGTAAAGTTTACGCCATCCACGTTGTCTACTTTGACTTGGGTCAGGGTAGCGACTATGTTTACCACGGGGATACGAGCTTCAAAGGTCTGCACACGCAAGACGAGCTGCGGCTCTCCGAAACGCAGCAAAAGGAGTTCAAAAAAGACAAGCCGAGCGACCTCTACCCGGAGTACTATATCCTCAAAATCAACACCTTTGACAAAGTAGCGGAGAACACGCTGGACGAGTGGATCTACTTTTTGAAGACCAACACGATAAAAGATGAATTTACGGCGCAAGGCTTGGACAAGGCGCGCGCAGCGCTGGTGTACGAAAATCTGACGGAAAAAGAGCGCGAGGAGTATAATACGCTACAGGAGGCTCGGAGACGCAACCTCAAGCAAATGGTTTCAGCGAAAGCCGAAGGTGGTTACGAAGCCGAGAAAAAAGCCGCGAAGGCGCTTGCCGAAAAAGATACCGTCATTGCCGCCGAGCGAAAAGCCAACGCCGAAAAAGATGCCGCCCTTGCCGAAAAAGAAGCCGCCCTTGCCGCCGAGCGAGAAGCTAACGCCGAAAAAGATGCCGCTCTTGCCGCCGAGCGAGAAGCCCTTACTCGCGCGCTGGCCGAGCTGGCCGCCTTGAAGAAAAAGTAGTACCCTATTTTCTCCGGCAATACAATTACGAATCTCAAGCGTGTAAACCAACATTAAAAAAGTTTACACGCTTTTTTTGTGCCCGCGTACTTGGTGGAAGCGTTGCCCGCAACGCCTCTATCAGTACGCAACATCTTTATCGAAAAAGATTTTTTTAATTTTTACATGAAAACAATATTTTTATATGAAAACAATATTTCTCTCAAGCATCATTTTTTTGCTGCCAGCTGTAGGGCTGACGGCCACCGCGCCGCAAATAACCAAGCAGCCCGAAAACGCCACTTTCGCAAAGTTGGCTGATGGGCACCTTTACTTAGGGTCTGCTGAAAAAGTAATAATTTTCTATAAATCAGCATATTATGCATTATTTTCGTGATATAAGTGCAAGTAAATATGACAAAATCGCTCAAAAGCCTTGCCCTTGAAAAATTCGGTGATGCCCATATCCCTATTGATATGAAAATATATTTTGCCCGTAGGGCATTCATATCAATAGAACAGCGTATCGGCAAGTTCGCTTTA
>JAISGH010000139.1 GCA_031263185.1 Prevotellaceae bacterium
TTTGGCAAGTACAAAGCGCTAGTAAAGAGTAATAAATCGGTGGGTATAAGCGATTTATGCTTGTGCATAGCGGCTATAATGGGTAGTAATGATTTGCATGATACTAAAGCGGCAATGGACAATAAAAAAAACAAGCAAGTAGAAGAATGGCGTAAGGAAAAGATCCCCATAACCCTGTTTGCTCAAAAAAGAGAGTTAATGAAAAATTGTGGGGGAACTTATTCTTGATAACGTAACGATTCTTGACACCCCACCCGTAGGGATGCAGACAAGCACCGGAACGTTGCCTTTTCTACCGAGCGATTCATTCCTACGGAATGAGCAAAAGCGACAATTTGAAATACACCCAAAGCGCTCCGCGCCTGTGTGCGACAAGAAAGCTCAGCGAAGTTAACCTACCGCCACCTGCGGCGTAACGCCACGGCGCGACAACTTGAAATGCAATCCCTTACGGGCTAAATCTTTTTTTGAGGTGCTATTGGCTTTTTCAATGTATTTTGAAAGCAAAAAGTCCGTAGGACTTTCTGTGGTTACTGCCAATAAGGTTGAATATGTGTTTTGCCATGTTTTTCGCGCTGCTAAGGTTGCTGTTAAAGACAAATAAGGTTTTTACTTATGCCACTCTCATAGCCACATTCAAAATTTCTACTCGTGCAGCTGCACCGGTAGGCCTGTGCGGAGCTGCAGGATGCCGGAGGTAATGAGCGTATCGCCTACGGAAAGCCCCGTGGTGATTTGGATTTCGGTTTCGGTGCGGATGCCGGTGCGCACGGCTACCGGCTGCGCTTTTCCGCTCCGGTAAACGTACACAAGGTTGCCGTCCATTTCGGGAATGAGCGCCTCGGTGGGGATGGAAATGGCGTTGTTGAACAGCTTGAGCTGCAGCTCTACCGAAATGTAGCGGCCGGGCATAAGCGTTTCGCCGGCGTTGGGGTACATGGCGCGGACGGTAATGGTGCGGGTTTTGCTGTCCACGCGCGGCTCTATGGCGTACACCTTGGCCTCAAAAGGCTTGAGGTAGCCATCCACCGTAAAGAGCACCGTCATGCCGGTTTGCACGTCGCCGGTGTAGCGCTCGGGGATGGAGAAGTCAACCTTGAGCGGCGATACGCAGACCAGCTTTGTAACCAGCGTTCCGGGCGAGACAAACGCTCCCTCGCTGGTGTAGCGCAGCCCTACAATTCCGTCGAAGGGGGCAAAGATGCTGGATTTCTCTATTTTTGCCTCTATTTGCGCAAGGTCGGCGTTGAGCGCCTGCATTTCGGCCAGCGACTGCTCGTAGCTCTCGTGGCTGATAGCTTCGCGCTCCAGCAGGGTACGCTGACGCTGCTCGCGGTCTTTGGCCAGCTTGAGCTGCACGATGATCTTGTCGCGCTGCGCCTGCAGCTCGCTGTCGTTGATTTTTGCCAGCAGCGTACCTTTCTGCACCTTTTTTCCTTCGTGAATATCCAGCACCGTAATGCGCCCCGACGACTCAAACGACAAATCTACCTCCTCCGAGGCCATGAGCGTTCCCGAGCTGGTGATGTAGTCAACAATAGGCTTGGTAGAGATTACCATGCTGCGCACTATCAGCGGAGGGCGCTTTTGGGGGGAGGACTCTACGGGTTTGCTTTCCTGCTGCCGGTCGCCGGCAAAGTGGCGGTATGCCAGCACACCGCCGCCCAGCAGCAGCGCTGCCAGAACAACGGATGTCCAGCGAATGGCTCTTTTCTTCATAATTAAATTTTTAGATTTTAATGGGGTTCAACAATTGCTTGCAGCGATTACTGCTGCAAAAAAAAAGCGCTGCAAGGTACAAAAAAATGTGGCTTGTTATGGGTAAGTAGTAATAAATTCTGAGGAGGTACCTGTAAAAATTGTCAACTTCCGGCGCTCTACAAGGAGGCAGCGACCTTCTTTTTCCTTTCCGGCGCTTCGGGGTGGCTGCTGCGCTCAAGTAAGTATTTTGCCACCTCCACAGGCTTTACTTCCTGCATGCACAGGCACTGCCCGGATTTTCGGCAGGCGCTGCACTCTTTTTGCGCAGCAAACACTTTTGCGCGCTCCCCAATCGGCGCCCACCGTCCCGGGTGCATGGGGCGGATGGGGGGGTATACGCCAACGGCGTTAACGCCAAGGGCTGCGGCAATATGCAGAGGGCCGGTGCTCGCTGCCACAATGCCGTCGACGTTGGCCAAAAACGCTACCAGCTCGTCGAGCGAAAATTTTCCGGTGAGGTCTGTAACCCTGTCGGCGTAGGGATTTATGAGGGTATCGCGCACCATATCGCCTTCGGCCTGCGTACCGGTAACGAAAATTTTGAACCGCTCGGGGGGGAGCAGCTCCACCAGCTGCGCAAAATTATCCAAGCCCCACTCCCTTGCGCTGCCCTTTGACTTTGGGTGCAGCACGAGGTTGAAGCGCTGCCCGTCGAGGTAGCCCCGAAGCGGTAAGGGCAACGCCGTGGCCGAAAAGCTGAGCATGGAGGCCACCTCCCGCACATCGTAGTATGGCTTTGCCCCCAGCGGACGCGCCAGCACGAAGTTTAGCTGCGCCTCGTGCAGCGGGGAATTTTTGCGCGATAGCTTCACCAGCTTGTTGCAGGTTGTCCAGTGAAAAATACGGTTGGCAGTGCCTATCCGCAGCGGGATACGGGCAGCCTTTGCCAGCCGCGCTACATGCCTGTTGGGGAACACGTGAATAATGCAGTCGGCGCGCAGCGCTTTCAGGGCTTCTACCTGCTCTTGCTCGGAGCGGCCGCACAGCGCGTCAAAGTCAATAAGCTTGTCAACATCGGTGCAGCACGAAGCAACGCCCCGCGTGTAGGCACGGCCCAAAAAGTATACTTCGCAGCCGGGTATCAGCTGCTTCAGGAGACCTGCCATGGGGAGCGTAAGCACAACATCGCCAATGCTGTCGGTGCGGCTCACGATTATTTTCGGAGGAAGAGGAGTGTACATAGCCTTACGTGCTTTGCTGCTGCCTTGCCTTTACGTATTTTGTAAACGTAGCAAATGCCGAAATGGCGCATATCACAAACCCGCAGTAGCCATCCAGCACGCCCAGCTTGATGAAATAGTCGCGGATAAATTTCCATGCGGGCTTATAAATAACTTTAGCAACCGATACTTTTTTACCTTTTTTGAGGTACTCGCCGGCGCCTATTTCCGTAAACTTATCGAGCTGCAAAATATGCCCGCTAATGGTATGGTAGGAGTAGTGCAGCAAATCGCCTTTGAGGTGCTGAATGGTAGCATTGCTGTTGGTAATAATTTCCTCATGCAGCTCTGCTAAGTTCCATGTGGCCTTTTCTTTTCTCCACAATCGTATTTTAGCATCGGGATACCATCCGCAATGCTTAATCCATTGTCCGCAGTAATTTGTGAGCCTGTTGAGCGAGTATGCATCGGCGGTGAAATTCTGCTTAACCTCAAGGATGGATTTTTTTAGCGTATCGGATAAAGCCTCATCTGCATCAAGCGATAAAATGTAGCTGTACTGAGCAAAAGTATTTGCTAAATTCTTCTGTGCACCGTATCCCAACCACTGCTGATGTATGACTTTCGCCCCCAGCTGCCGGCAAATTTCCTCCGTCCTGTCCGTAGAGCCGGAGTCCACAACAATAGCTTCATCGGCCACCCCCTGCAGCGATTGCAGGCAGCGGGCTATGTTTTTCTCTTCGTTGCAGGCGATGACGACGGCAGATATTTTCTCCATGCTACTTTACGGGTTGGCTTTGGGCAGATTTTTAGGCCGGTCTTTGGACGTTAATGCTATCTTTCGCTCATCTTGGGTGCTCACCAAAAAGCAAAACCAGAACATAAAGGGCATAACCCCTTTTACCGACATAAAAAGAGATTCAACGCAGGCAAAAGGCAAGTAAATGGCCAAAAACGCCATGAGCAAAAAATCTCTTTTGCGGAAGGCAAGAACAATCAGGTAAGCAAAAAAAGCGGTTAGCAGTATTCCTCCCACAGCGCCAAACTGTACCGTTTCATCAATAAAAGTATTGTGAAAATGGTTGAACTCGTAGGTACCTTCGGAGGCAATGTAGCGGTGCATGCTGTAAACGCCGGAGCCAAAAACAGGCTTTTCGGCAATTGCGCTCATCCCCAGCGCGCGCAGGTGCTTGCGGACAGGGTCGGAGGTAATAGAGTAGGGCGAGCTGCGGGCGTAAAGCGCTGTAGCGAGTATCAAAAGCAGCATACCGGCTTTGGCAGACCGCGAAATATGCTTATAGTAGTAAATCAAGCTCAATAGCAGCAGAAAGCCGCTCACCACTATGCCAATGCGCGCGCCTAAAACAAAAATAAACGCAACGGACAGCACAATCGCCATCCACATCAGCAGCGGTTTTATGCGCTTGTGCGCCCAAAGGTAGAACGAAACAGGTATAATAACGGATATGGCCACGGCAATAAAGGAAGGTTGCCAGAACAGCAGCGGCCCCAAAAACAGAGAATTGTAGGCTTTGGGATTCTTAAATACCTCCAAGAGCGTCTGCTCCGAAGATAAGATATACTTCATGAATACAAGCCAAGCCAGCGCTACCGCAAGCAGCAAGGCGTAAAAAACGTAGCGCAAAAACCACTGAACCTGCGCCTGCGATAGCCGGAATAGCGAAAATAAAGCCGGTATAAGCAAGAGCGACAGGCAGTACTCAACGCTTTTGAAGGTAACATCGGGGGGGGCAAAGGATAAGCTGGCCATACGGAGCGCAAACAGCGCCAGCGGAAAGATGTATATCGCCTTGAAGTTAAACTTTCTATGCGCTGCAAAGTTGGCAACAGCTGCCACAATAAGTACCCACAGCACAATAATGGAAAATTTATTCACAAATGGAAAGCTAAAAACAAATAACGCTGCTGCTGCCGCTACTGTATACTTCAACAGCGTCAATGTTTTTTGCTTTACGCTTATATTCGTCTCTAATTTTTCTCCTTTCATTTCTCCTTTCATTACGAAGTTTTTAAACTTCAAAAGTAGTAAAATTTCTATTTGCGAAAAATAAATTAATGAAATTTAGCGGGGAAATAAAATTTGAATAGAGCATAATCCCAACATGTTCATTAAAGTATATAGTTGCTTTCATACAACTTAAACGCAAACTATTTTCTTACAGACACTTCGCCTTTTATTTTTAATATTTTTTTGACAAAAAACTCGGCACAGCAACTCTCGGAGAGAGCCAACATAGCGGGGTGCAATTCAAATTGTCGCTTTAAATAATCCATTGACGGAGGATGTATGAAAAACATTCCATTTCCCAAAAAAGTTGTACTTTTGTCGGGGAAAATAATATATCCTATTAGTAAAACCATTTAAATAAGTCACGCTATTATGAAAACAAGCCTGCTTGCAGCCACGCTGTGCTGCCTGCTTGCATGGGGTCACTCGACCGCTCAAAGCAAGCTGAACATCTCAAAAGTACGCGCAACAGCTACTGTTGCCGTGAGCAACCCGTTCATGACGGACAGTATAAACCCCAAAGGGGAAAAATTTGAGGACAAAACGCTGCTCGAAACCGCTTTTCTTGCCGGAAAGCAAGACTTTAGGGGCGAAGTTTCGGCCGATACCTCGCACCTCATACTCTTCCCAAAGGCGAAGAAGGACGGCGAGCTGCGCTTTTTCTCCTTCAACGTACACGCCGACAGGTATACAAAGCTGACGGTGAGCGTTGCCGCTACCGGAATGTTGGAGCTGTACGTGAACAACAAAAAGGAAACGTCGAAAACAACGGTTGAGGACAGCCTGCAAAGCGCCAAAGCAGCAAAGAAGGAGATAGCCGTAACCCCCGGCGTTACCGAGTTCTCCATAAAGTACCTTAGCACGGCAGCGTTGAAAGCTCCGCAGGAGTCCATGCGCATTGCGGTGGAGGCCAAGGATAGCTTGGCGAACTTGGCTGAGCGCGGCGACAAAAGACCCATCAAAATTAACGACATCGTAGAGGGTACAAGGATTTCGGGCGGAAGTATTTCGCCAAACGGCCGCTTCATCGTCCTGAGCTACACCAACGTGGCCGAAGGCGGAAGCACGTCGCGCTACTCGGAGCTGTACGATACCAAAACGGGGAAAAAGCTGTACATGGACAAAGCCATGCAGTGGATGCCCACGTCGAACAAGCTGTACTACACAGCGCAAAGGGAAAATGGCAATGCCCTCATTGGCGTTGACCCCGAAACGATGAGCGAAAGCGTTATCGCCGCAAATATTCCCAAGGAAAGCAGCTTCCGCATTGCCCCCAACGAGCAGTACCTGATTTACACAGTAAAAGAATCTTTCGAGGACAGAAAAGGAGATTTGCTTATCCTCAAATCTCCGGAAGACCGGCAGGAAGGCTACATGGACAAGCGCTACCTCTACAAGTACGACTTGGCTACGGGCGTTAACCGCCGGCTGACGTACGGCAAGCGGACAACCTCCCTGAACGACATCAGCCGCGACTCGCGCTACCTGCTGTTTGCCGTGAGCGACGAGCAGATTACCGAAAGGCCGTTCAAAAAATCCACGCTGCTCATGATGGACGTGGAGTCGCTCAAGGTAGATACGCTGTGGAAGGACGAAAAGTACGCATACTCGGCAAGCTTTTCGCCCAACGGACAAAAAATACTCATCTTAGGCTCGCCCGAAGCGTTCAACGGGATAGCGCTGAATGTCCCGCCGGAAATGACGGCCAACAGCTACGACTACGAGGCGGTTATAATGAACATCGCCGACAGGCAGGTGGAGCAGCTCTCCAAAAATTTTGACCCTGCCATCGACCGGATGGCGTGGCACTCGGACGACGAGGTATATATGACCGTTTCGGAGGCAGACTACGAGAGCGTGTACAGGTACAGCGTTGCAAAGAAAACGTTCACCAAGCTAAGCTTGCAGGAGGACGTTATCAGGCTGTTCTCCCCCGCAAATAGCGGGGCAACGGCCGTCTGCATGGGGGTGAGCGCCTCCAACTCGACAAAAGCTTACGCTTACGACCTGAAAAACGGAAAGCTGACGCTGATTAGCGACCCCTCAAAAGAGCGGCTTTCGGGCGTAACGCTCGGCAAGGTTACCGACTGGAATTTTACGGCGTCCGACGGGACCACCATCAAGGGGCGCTACTACCTGCCCCCAAACTTTGACGCTGCCAAAAAGTACCCGCTGATTGTTTACTACTACGGAGGCACATCGCCTACCGTCAGGTCGCTGGAGCACTCGTACCCCCTGCACGTTTACGCCTCGTTGGGCTACGTGGTGTACACGCTACAGCCCAGCGGAGCAACAGGCTTTGGGCAAGAGTTCTCGGCGCGGCACGTCAACGCATGGGGAAAGCGCACAGCAAACGAAATAGTAGAAGGCGTTAAAAAGTTTGCGGCAGAGCACAGCTTTGTCAACGAAAAGAAAATAGGGTGTTTGGGCGCGTCCTACGGCGGATTTATGACCATGTACCTCCAAACAATTACCGACATGTTTGCCGCCGCGGTGTCGCACGCGGGTATCAGCTCCATAGCCAGCTACTGGGGCGAGGGATACTGGGGATACGCCTACAGCGGCGCAGCCAGCGCCGGCAGCTTCCCGTGGAACAACAGGGAGCTGTACGTAGAGCAAAGCCCGCTCTTCAACGCCGATAAGGTAAAAACGCCGCTCCTGCTGCTGCACGGCATGGAGGACACCAACGTCCCCATAGGCGAAAGCATACAGATGTTTACCGCCCTAAAGATACTCGGCCGCCCGGTGGAATTTATAAGGGTAAAGGGCGAAAACCACGGCATAGCGGCCTACAAGCGCAGGTTAGAGTGGAACTACTCGATATACGCATGGTTTGCCAAATGGCTTCAGGACAACCCATCGTGGTGGGAAAGCCTGTACCCTGCCGGCTGAATTCAAAATTTCTCCGTATATTTGTGCTGTTAAAAACGTAAAAAAAAATATGAAACGCTTAATTCTTGTAGCATTGTCGGCAGCCGTGCTGTCCTCGTGCTCGTACTACAACAAGCCTGTAACCATGCAGGAAAAGGTGGACGCTGCCTGGGCGCAGGTGCAGAACCAGTACCAACGTCGCGCCGACTTAATCCCAAATTTGGTAGAGACCGTAAAAGGTTACGCCGCGCACGAAGCGCAAACGCTGGAGGGCGTGGTGGCGGCGCGGGCGCGCGCAACGCAGGTGGTTGTTAGCCCCGAAAAGCTGGACGAGGCTTCCCTCAAAAGGTTTCAGGCGGCGCAGAGCGAGGTGAGCTCGGCGCTGGGGAGGCTGATGGCAATAGCCGAAAATTACCCCAACCTCAAGGCGAACCAAAATTTTCTGGAGCTGCAGGCGCAGCTGGAGGGAACGGAGAACCGGATTGCGGTAGAGCGCCGCAGCTTCAACGAAGCTACGCGCGAGTACAACGCCTACATTCGCCGCTTCCCCAACAACATTTTTGCGGGCATGTTCGGCTTTGAAAAAAAGGTCTACTTTGAAGCCGAGGCCGGCGCAGAAAAAGCCCCCGAGGTGAAATTCTAACATGCCGGCGATGAGAATATGGAGCTTTTTGGCTACGCTGCTTATTGCAGGGTCGGCGCTGGCGCAGAGCCTCCCGAAGCCCATGCAGCCACCGCGCTTGGTGAACGATTTTACCGGTGCGCTCACAACTCAAGAGCAGCTGCTGCTGGAGCGTAAGCTCCGGAGCTATCACGACTCAACTTCTACCCAAATATACGTCATCACCATTGCCAACGCCGATGGGTACACGCTTGCGCAGCTGTCGCCCGCGTTCTTCAGGGAGTGGGGCATAGGGCAAAAAGAAAAAAACAACGGTGTCCTTATCCTCGTCAAGCCCAAGCAGGGACGGGAGTACGGCGATGTGTTCATCGGCACGGGGTACGGCATGGAGGGCGTACTGCCCGACGCGTACTGCAAGCGCATCATCGAGCAGGTGATGATTCCGCATTTTCGCCGCGAGGATTACTACACGGGCATAGACAACGCCGTGAACGCCATTATTGCCTACGCCTCGGGCGAGTACAAGGCCGCTGAGCAGAGAGAGGGTAGTATGCCCGGAAGCCTCATCCCGCTTGCCATTCTTGCTGTGCTTATCATCATTTTCATTACCGGGCGCAAGGGCGGCGGCGATGATAAGGACGGTAAGGGTAAAGGCAAGGGCGTGGGAGACGCTATTTTCTTTCTCCCGTTTTTGCTGGGCGGTGGCGGCAGAGGAGGCTCGTCCGGCGGCTTTGGAGGTGGAGGCTTTGGCGGTGGAGGCGGCGGATTGTCGGGCGGCGGAGGCGCCGGAGGACGATGGTAGCCGGAAAAGGTTAGAGAGAGAGCCGGAGGAAAATAATGTGTAGCGCCGTAATTCCTCGCCATGCAACATTCAAAAATTTACATCAGATGAAAGAAATAACCTTATACAATTCGCACATTCTGATAGGAGAATCCGTTGACAACATTCGGAAATATTTACCCTCGTCGCAAGTTGTTATCATTACCGATGGCAACGTGCGCAGGCGCTACGCCGCGCTATGCGACGCTTTTCCAACCATAGAAATTGAGGCGGGCGAGCCGCACAAAACGCTTGCCACGATTGACGGCATTGCCTCGGAGCTTGTTCGCTTGGAGGCCGACCGCAAAACGTTTATACTCGGCGTAGGGGGCGGCATTGTGTGCGATATAGCGGGCTTTGCGGCTTCTATCTTCATGCGCGGGTTGCCGTTTGGATTTGTTTCCACCACCTTGCTTTCGCAGGTTGACGCAAGCGTGGGGGGCAAAAATGGCGTGAACTACAAGGGCTACAAAAACATGCTGGGCGTATTTGCGCAGCCGCAATTTGCCATATGCGACCCGCTGAGCATAGCCTCGCTTCCGCAAAAAGAATTTGTGGCCGGCTTTGCCGAAATTGTAAAGGCTGCAATGATTACCGGCGCTTCGCTGTTCGATTACATAGAGGAAAATGTGGAGAAAGCTTTGCAGAAAGACCCGCAAACGCTTGAGCATTTAGTGTACGAATCGGTAAAAATTAAGGCCGATATTGTTGCTGTGGATGAGCGGGAGCAGGGCGAGCGGCGCAAGCTCAACCTTGGGCATACCTTTGCGCATGCCATCGAAAAAAATGCGACGCTCACGCACGGCGAAGCGGTGAGCGTTGGCCTGTGCAAAGCCTCGCAGCTTGCGGTTGCGCTGGGCTTGATGAGCGCCGGCGAGCAGAAAAGAGTAGAAAATCTTTTGCAGCGCCTCACCCTGCCCACCGCTACGGACATTCCCAACGCCACGCTGTACGCCGCCATGCGCAAGGATAAGAAAAAAAGCGGCGACTCCATTCATCTGGTTTTGCCGGTAGGCATTGGGCGTTGCGAAGTTCGGGAGGTAACGCTTGCCGCGCTGAGCGACCTAATCTCGACGAAACGCTGACGCGCACCTGTCAGTTAAACCGGAAGATCTTAGTACATGACATAGTACATGACAAAAAATTACAGCGCTCTTAAGTATTTATAGCGATTAATGACATTGGGCGTAAGCCAATTCAAAATTCAAAATTCAAAATTTCCCTCTGCAGCGCGTCAAACCTTTCTATCAAGCCTTTTTCGTCCCTGCGCTGCGGGTAATCGCTCCAGAGGGCGCCCAGCACGGCTACCCCGCCAAACCCGTAGGCTGCGGCAAGGGGCAGAGTTGCCGCGCTGATGCCGCCTAGGGCAACCACCTTTTGGCCTATCAGACCTTTTGCCTTTGCCTGCAGCAGGTCTTCCTCCGTAAAAGCTCGGGCGTAGCCTTTTTTGGAGAGGCTGTCGAATATCGGGCTGAGGAATACGTAGTCGAACCCGTCGCTTTGCTCCAGCTCCGCTATGGAGTGGCAGGAGCGGCTCAGGGAGCCGGGGCGCGGCTGCGGGCAGGCGGGGTTGCGCCGGTTGAGGTGTACGCCCTTCAGCCGGAAAGCTTGGGTGAGCGCAAAGCAGCTGTGCAGCACGATGCGGCTGCGGAACTCCGTGCGTATCGTTAGCAGGAGGCGGCGGAGGTCTTCCTCCGTCGCCGACGGCCTCCGGAGGTGCAGCGTGTTCATGCCCCGCTCAAACAGCCTATTCAGGGCAGCCGCTTCGCCCTCAAAGCCAGCTTCGCTTGTGATTACTATCAGGCGCATAGCTTACCCCCCCGATACGGCTTGGATGAGCATTAGCGCCATGCGGTCGGACAGGATTGTTTCGTCCCACAGCTCTTTGGGTACCACCTCGTAGCCGATGGCCACCGCAATGCCTTGCCGCGCTATCCCGAGGCTTTCGACGAAGGTCGCCAGCGAGGTTTTCTCCGCCACTTCGTAGGGCTTGTCGTTTAGTAAAATAGTCATAAGTGGAATTTTTGAGTGGAAATTTTGAATTTTGAATTCTGAATTTTGAATTGGCTTGCGCCGTCAGGCATTTTGAATTCTGAATTCTGAATTTTGAATTTTGAATTTTGAATTGGCTTGCGCCGTCAGGCATTTTGAATTTTGAATTTTGAATTGGCTTGCGCCGTCAGGCATTTTGAATTTTGAATTTTGAATTTTGAATTGGCTTGCGCCGTCAGGCATTCAAAATTCAAAATTCAAAATTCAAAAGGGTGCATTTCAAATTGTCGCTTTAAATAATCCCGTAGGGATTATTCGCTCGGTAGAAAACACGAATGGCGTTCCTCTTTGGCATCCCGTAGGGATGCATCCCAGTCGTGGTCGGAAGA
>JAISGH010000220.1 GCA_031263185.1 Prevotellaceae bacterium
GGCGACAGCCTTTTTTACACAGCCTCCAAAGGAGAGGGGAGAGGGACATGATATTCGGCGCCAGCCTCCCCTCTCCTTTGGAGAGGGGCCGGGGGTGAGGTCTCTACGGCTTTTATATCCGCTATATGTTATTTTATTTCTCATCCCTTACTGTGTTAGCTGCTGTTCGAGCCTTTTAAGCTCTTCGGAGTGCGTAAAGTTTACTACGTTCACGTAGCGCAGCTTTTTAAAGTCAACCTCGAGCTTTACCCGTATCTCGTGAAAATTTCCCTTTCTTGTTTCGTACGAGGTTATTGTGCCTATCAAAATACCTTCCGGAAATATGGCGGAGTAGCCGCTGGTTTCTACGGTATCGCCCACCTCAACCCTCACGTGCTGCGGCACCTCCGACAGAATAGCTTCGCGGTAGCTAAGGCCGTCCCACATGAGCGTGCCCAGGTACCCCGTTCGCTTGATGCGCGCGCTGATTTTAAAGTCGCTGTTAAGCAGCGACATTACGGTGGCGTAGTGCGCCGATGTGTTGAGAATAATACCCACCACGCCGTTGTCGGCTACTACGCCCATTTCGGGAAAAACATTTTGCCACTCGCCTGCGTTCAGCACAAGGTAGTTGTTTTGCCGGTTGGTTGTGCTGTTCACCACCTTGGCAGGCATGTAGCTGAACAGGTATCCTGCACCGGAGCTTACCTGCACAGCGCTGCCGGAGTGATCGTGGCTTTGGTAGTGGTCGAGCAGGTTGCGCAGCTTGGCGTTTTCGCGCAGAAGCGTTTCGTTGTCGTCCCTGAGCGTAAGGTAGCTTATGGCGTTCTTTACAACCTTATAGTAGCTGTTTTGCACTACCTGCAAGCCGCCAAACATTTGCGTTTGCTGGTAGTAGGAGTTGTACGAAAGCAGCAACATGGCAATACTTTCCAAAATGAGGAAAAGGATAAAGCCGTGAAAGCGAAGTATAAATCTTATCAGATTGCCCATTAAGCTATATTAGAGTTTATATTAGATGCTTGCGCCGTCCCGTAGGGACGGCGTAAGCGCCCATCGCCGTTGCAACAAAATCATTTGCTGCCCGGCGGCCGGTTCAGCTGCTACCTCATCAAAAATGAGAAGTTCCCGATGTTTTTCAGCGCAATACCCGTTCCTCTGGCAACTGCGTGTAGCGGGTCTTCTACCACGTGGAAGGGGATGTTGATTTTTTCCGACAGGCGCTTGTCGAGGCCGCGCAGCAGCGCTCCGCCGCCGGTCAGGTAAACGCCTTTGAGCACTACGTCGGCGTACAGCTCCGGCGGAGTTTGCTCCAGCACGCCCAGTATTCCGCTTTCGATTTTTGATATGGAGCGGTCGAGGCTATAGGCCACCTCCTGGTACGATATGGGCACCTCGATAGGCAGCGCCGTCATCAGGTTTGGCCCGCGCACCGTGTAGTCGTCGGGGGGATTGTCCAGCTCGGTAATGGCGCTTCCCACGTTGATTTTAATCTCTTCGGCCGTGCGCTCCCCGATTTTAATGTTATGCTGGTGGCGCATGTAGGACTGTATGTCCGCCGTAAAAACGTCGCCGGCAATGCGCACGCTCTTGTTGCACACAATGCCGCCAAGGGCAATGACGGCAACCTCTGACGTTCCGCCGCCTATATCCACAACCATGCAGCCCTCCGGCGCCTCTACGTCAATCCCTATGCCCAGCGCAGCGGCCATAGGTTCGTATATCATGTAAACATCCTGCCCTCCGGCGTGCTCGGCAGAGTCGCGCACGGCGCGTATTTCCACCTCCGTGCTGCCCGACGGGATGCATACCACAATGCGCAGCGACGGCCTAAAAAGGTGCCTGCCGGAGTTGATTTTTTTTATCATGCCGCGTATCATTTGCTCGGCGGCGTTGAAGTCGGCAATTACGCCGTCGCGCAGCGGGCGTATCGTTTTGATGTTTTCGGGCGTTTTGCCGTGCATTTGCCGCGCCGGCTCGCCAACGGCAATGAGCCTGCCGTTGTTCTGGTCAATGGCAACGATAGAAGGTTCGTCAACCACAATGCGGTCGTTGTGGATGATTACAGTGTTGGCGGTGCCCAAGTCCATAGCCAGCTCCTGAGTAAAAAATGAAAAAAGTCCCATTTTGCAATTTATAATTTATAATTTACGATACTTAAATTCATCATACTATTTTTTGTTTTTTACTTTTATTTTCACTTTATCCGTTCCGCTAATACCTTCCCTATCAACGGCTTCAACTGCAATTTGGTGCTCGCCGTCCGGAAATTTTTTAGTCTGTTTTCCGATTTTATCAAACAAGACATCGGGTTTAAAACCATTCTGTTCGCTGTGCGAAAAATCCCACGCATAAAAATCAATGTCCAGTTCACTTTTAGCCTTTGCGGTAAATTCAAATTCATTTTCGTCGATGTTGTCGGCTGAAAGCAACACTTCGGGCTTTTTGTCGTAATCAACGATTTCACTGACTTTTAAAAGTTTAATGATAACTTTGCTTTTATTTCGCAAGCGAGCAACTTCCTCTACTGCGCCTTTGCCAAATGAAAAGGCAATAATATATCCCGCAATTTTCCCCTCTTTTTTATTTTTTTCAAACAGTTTTTCGTCATACCGCTGAATTGCCGAAAGAAAATTATCAATAACATTTCTGCCAATATTATCGGAACGTTTCACCTGAATGGGAGTGTTGTCCGACATTCTGCCGTCCAGCCCAAAATCGCTGTGCTGTTTGGCATTGGGTATGCCGCCAAATTTATTTATAATCCATGCCTCAAACTCAAAAGCGTTGGAATTTCTCAAAATATCGTAATCAAATTTTCTCAAAATCATATCGTATGGCTGAGAAAATGCGTCATGCTGCTTTTTAAGTCGAAAATCCGAAACCTTAATTGCCATTGACGACTGGTCTATTCCAATCCATTTTCTCCCCAACTTATCGGCAACAGCGATAGTTGTTCCCCCGCCTACAAAGGGGTCTAAAACGGTATCACCTTCGTTGCTGGCGCATTTGATGATGCGTTCCAACAATGCTTTTGGTTTCTGGGTAGGATAACCGATACGCTCTTTTGCCGACGGCGCTATGAAAGGTATCTGCCAAACATCATTTTCGCGGACACCTTGTTTATCTATTTCCTTATCAATCATATCTATATACCTTTCCGTATATTCGGTATATTGAGGATTGAATGTGTATATGTTTGTTTTCGAATAAAAGTAAATAGTATCATGCAACTTTTGAAAGGTGTTTGCTACGCCGGTCCATCTGCGATAATGCCATATAATTTCATTTCTAAAATTATCTCTCCCAAAAATCTTATCTAAAACCTCTACCCGAATATTCGTATTTGCATGCCAGTCGCAATGCAAAAACATACTTCCGGTCGGTTTCAGCTTGTAGTACATCAAACGGACACGCTCGTACAGCCATCCGATATAATGCTCAATACCACCTTCAAAGCGATCTTCAAAGCTACGGATTTCACCATCATCACCCCAAATTACCTCATAAGTTTTATTCGAAAAAAAAGGCGGATCAAGATAAATCAAATCAATTGAATTATCTTCAATACCTTTCATCACTTCGAGATTATCGCCGAGAATCAGTTTGTTGGTGAAATTTTTATCTTCGGGCATAGCCAATATTTTAATTCATGAAATAATGCGCTAATGCTTAAAATGCCTCACGCCTGTGGTGACCATGGCAACGCCGTTTGCGTTGCAGTAGTCAACGCTTTTTTGGTCGTTCACCGACCCGCCCGGCTGGATGACGGCAGCAATACCCGCCTTGTGCGCAATTTCCACGCAGTCGGGGAAGGGGAAAAATGCGTCGGAGGCCATCACCGCGCCTTGCAGCGAAAACCCAAACGAGGCAGCCTTTTCGATGGCGTGGCGCAGGGCGTCCACGCGCGAAGTTTGCCCCACCCCGCCGGCAATAAGCTGGCTGCCCTTAGCCAGCACAATGGCGTTCGATTTGGAGTGCTTTACCAGCTTATTGGCAAAAATCAAATCCTGCACCTGCTCGGCGGTGGGCTTTGCCGCTGTTACGGAGGTCATGTCTTGCTCGGTCTCTACCGACAGGTCTTGCTCCTGCACAGCCACGCCGTTGAGCAGCGTGCGGCTTTGCATGGCCGGCAGCTCAAACGTTTTTGCCGCGAGAATAATTCGGTTTTTCTTTTGCTTCAAAATGGCCAGCCCGTCGCTGCTGTACGCGGGGGCAATCACCACCTCGCAGAACAGCTTGTTTACCTCCTCGGCGGTAGCCTTGTCCAGCTCGCGGTTGCAGGCCAGCACGCCGCCAAACGCCGACACAGGGTCGCCGGCCAGCGCCGCCGTCCACGCCTGCAGCAGCGTTGGGCGCGAAGCGGCGCCGCAGGCGTTGTTGTGCTTGATAATGGCAAACGTCGGCTCGTCGAACTCGCGGATAAGCCTCACCGCAGCGTCAACGTCGAGCAGGTTGTTGTACGAAATTTCCTTGCCGTGCAGCTGCTCGAACATGTCGCCAAAGTTGCCGTAGAATATTGCTTTTTGGTGGGGGTTTTCGCCGTAGCGCAGCGGCATGGCGCCGTGTACGCTTTGCTTGAACGAAGGGATGTGCTCGCTGCGGTTGAAGTAGGAAAAAATGGCGCTATCGTAGTGGCTCGACACGTTGAAAGCTTGCGTCGCCAAGTATTTGCGGTTGGCTGGCGTGAGGCCGCCGTCGTTTTCTTTGAGCATGGACAGGAGCTCGGCGTACTGCAGGCGCGAGGCAACAACAGCAACGTCGTTGCAGTTTTTTGCGGCTGCCCGGATGAGCGAAATCCCGCCAATATCTATTTTTTCGATTATTTCGGACTCGGAGGCGCCCTGAGCCACCGCTTCCTCAAACGGATACAGGTCAACAATCACCAAATCGACCTCCGGAATTTCGTACTGCTCCAGCTGCCTGCCGTCGTCGGAGCTGCCGCGGCGAGCAAGTATGCCGCCAAATACTTTTGGATGCAGGGTTTTTACGCGCCCGCCAAGAATGGAGGGGTATCCGGTGAGGCTTTCCACCGATTGTGCGCTCACGCCAAGCTTCTCAATAAAGTTGAGCGTTCCGCCCGTTGAGAATATTCTGACACCATTACTGCTGAGGTATTGAACTATTTCGTCAAGCCCGTCTTTGTAGAATACCGAAAGAAGTGCGCTTTTAATCTTCTTATTGTCACACATATTTAAATTACAACTAACTCATATGTAATGAATTACTATTTTTCATTAGGATGTTTTTCAAACTTTAAAGATAGCTAAACTATTTGGATATTTCCAAGCCATTGCAAAAATAATTTTGCTAAAAAAACTTAAAAAGCAAAATGCTCAATTTTTGCCGAAAAACATTGCTTTTGAGGTTATTTTTTCTTTTGAAACGTCTTTTTTTGAAACGTCTTTTTTTGAAACGCTATGAAGAATAATTTATACAGCGCACGGCTGCACATCCCTACTCGCAAACCATTCGGGCTACTACGCTCGAGGTGGAATACCCATCTACGAAAGGAATGGTTTCTACACGCCCTCCGCGGGCAACAACAATATCGTAGCCAACAATATCCTCCGGCCTGTAGTCGGCGCCTTTGACCAAAATATCGGGCTGCACCAGCTTGATGAGCTCGTAGGGCGTATCTTCGTCAAACAGCACAACCAGCGACACCGCCTGCAGGGAGGCAAGCACCATGGCGCGCGACGCCTCGTCCTGCAGCGGCCGCGACGCACCCTTGAGCCGCCGCGTTGAGGCGTCGGTGTTAAGCCCCACCACGAGGAGGTCGCCCAGCTCCGCCGCCTTAGCCAAGTACTCCACGTGGCCGCGGTGCACAATATCAAAGCAGCCGTTGGTGAAGACAACCTTTTTGTCGCCCCACGCAGCCCGCAAATTCGGCAGTAAATCGCGAGAAGCTACCTTTGCCCGTATCTGCTCAAGGCAGGTTGTGCGCTTCATTGTACTTGTTTTTTTACCGGAAAATAAAAACAGCTGCACGTAGGCCACAATTCCCAGAATGATTATAAATAGCATTTGCGACTCGTGCGTCAGCGTGGCGTACAGCAGCCCGTCGGTTTCGGGGATGGCGTATATGGCGTACATGCCGATGCTGGTAATGGCGTGAAATGCCCCCAGGCCGCCGTTGGTGGGCGTCACCACGCCAAAGCTGCCCAGCACCATGACTACCAGCCCGTCGAGAGGCCCAAAATTTGCCGTAGCAGGGATGGCAAATAGCGCCACCCACGACATACTCCAGTAGCATAGCCACAAAAGCACGGAGTATGCCAAAAACCTCCGGCGACGCTTCATTGCGGCAAACGTTTTCAGCCCGTCGCCAATGCCTTTGACAAACTTCCAAACTTTTTGCAGCGCCGCATTTTTGAGCAAACGCTTGCGAAACATCCACGCAGATACGGCAAGCAGCGCAACGGCCGCTATCAGGAGCCAAACAAAAAGCCCGCCGGAAAAGTATTCTTTTTCGGCGAGCTTGCGGAAAACATTTTCGCGCAAAAATTTTCCAAACGTATCTATGCGCAGAAAAAAAGCGGAGAGCACAATAGCGATGAGGCATAGCATATCAAACGTCCGCTCCACCACCACCGTCCCGACCAGCTTGTTGAGGGGGATTTTGTCGGATTTGGCGAGCGCTCCGCACCGCGCCACCTCGCCAAAGCGCGGAAAAAGCAGGTTGGCAAGGTAGCCAAGTATGACGGCGTTGTACATGGCGCCAACGCGCGGCTTGTAGCCCAACGGCTCAATGAGCAGCCGCCACCGCAAAGCGCGCACAAAGTAGGCTACAATGCCCAGCAGCACGCCTGCCAAAACCCACGCATAGTTAGCCGCCCTTAGCCCTGCAAGCAGCTCGTCCAAGTGTGCGTCCTTGAAGCTAAACCACAGCAAAAATACGGTCAGCAGAAAAAAAATGGCGAACTTAAAAAAGTTGTTGAGCCGCTTTCGGGTCATAAAATTTATTTTGTACTGTTTGCGACGCTATTTGACTAACCGGTTTGTTTCCTTATCGGGAAAAATAATGCAGGGGTGAAACGTTTTTGCCTCCTCAAAATCCATCTGCGCATACGACATGATGACCACCACGTCGCCGGCGTGGCACTTGCGCGCCGCCGGCCCGTTGAGGCACACCACGCCGCTTCCGCGCTTGCCCTTGATAACGTAGGTATCGAGGCGCTCGCCGTTGTTAATGTTTACCACCGTTACCTTTTCGTGGGCAACAAGGTTGGCCGCTTCCATCAAATCTTCATCAAGGGTAATGCTGCCCACGTAGTAAAGGTTTGCCTCGGTAATGGTAACTTGATGTATTTTCGATTTTAAAACTTCAATTTGCATAGAAAAATAGAAAAATAGAAAAATAGAAAAAAAGGAATTCAAAATTCAAAATTTAAAATTCAAAATTCTCTTCAAATTCTTTTAATTTTTGCTCCTATTGCGTTTAATCGTTCGTCAATATTCTGGTAGCCTCTGTCTATCTGCTCAATGTTATGAATAATGCTTTTTCCGTCGGCGCACATGGCGGCAATGAGCAGCGCTACGCCAGCCCGAATGTCGGGCGAAGTCATCACCGTGGGGCGCAGCTTGAGACATTCGTTGCCGATAACCGTGGCGCGGTGCGGGTCGCAAAGGATAATCTGCGCACCCATATCAATTAGCTTGTCGACGAAAAAGAGGCGGCTCTCGAACATTTTTTGGTGAATCAGCACGCTACCCTTTGCCTGCGTAGCCACCACCAGCAGTACGCTGATGAGGTCGGGCGTAAGTCCCGGCCACGGAGCGTCGGCAATGGTCATGATGGAGCCGTCGATGAACGTTTCTATTTCGTAGCAGCGCTGCTGCGGAATGTGTATGCTGTCGCCGCGCCGCTCGATAGCTATGCCTAAGCGGCGAAAAGCGTCGGGGATGACGCCGAGGTCGTCGAGCGAGGCGTCCTTGATGGTAATTTCGCTATGCGTCATGGCCGCCATGCCAATAAAGCTGCCCACCTCAATCATATCGGGCAGGATGACGTGGTCGGCGCCGCCCAGCTGCGGTACGCCTTCCACAACAAGCAGGTTGGAGCCTATGCCCGAAATGTTGGCGCCCATGCGCACCAGCAGCTTGCAGAGCTGCTGCACGTAAGGCTCGCAGGCGGCGTTGTAGATGGTAGTTTTGCCTTTGGCCATCACAGCGGCCATCAGGATGTTGGCGGTGCCGGTAACCGACGCTTCGTCGAGCAGCATGTAGGCGCCGTGCAGCTGCTTTGCCTCTATGCGGTAGAACGGGCTGCCCGCGTCGCTGCTGAGGCTTGCCCCCAGCTTTTCAAACCCGATAAAGTGCGTATCGAGGCGGCGGCGCCCGATTTTGTCGCCGCCCGGACGCGGTGCATAGACCAGCCCAAAGCGCGACAGCAATGGCCCCACCACCATGATGGAGCCGCGCAAGCTTGCCGTTTTCTTTGTAAATTCGGGATTTTGAAGGTAGTCGAGATGAAGCGTTTTTGCACAGAACGAGCATACGCCCTGCTTCTCCCGCGTAACCTCCACGCCCAAACCAATAAGCAGGTCAATGAGCTTATTTACGTCCAAAATATCGGGGATGTTGCGAATTGTAACCTTTTCGGGGGTAAGCAAGGTGGCACAAATTACCTGCAACGCTTCGTTCTTTGCGCCCTGCGGTACGATTTCGCCGTTAAGTGTACAAGCGCCCGTAACTTCAAATGAAGCCATAAAGAAACCATTTAGTCCTTTTTCGATTTCAAACTTTCAATTCTTGAGCTTCGCGCTACCCGTGCAATTTTGCAGGGAAAGCGCAAGGATTACCGGATGCAATGCCTACTTGTTTGTAATTCTACGGCGCTGTTGTTGCTGCTGCTGCTGCTGTTGCTGCATACGCTTCTGGCGATTTTGCCCGTTGCTGCTGCCGCTGCCATTGCTGCTGTATCCGTAGTTTCCTACCGAAAGGCGGGTAGAGTCGTTCATCACAATCCGGCCTTTTGTGAGCTTTGCGATATCTCGGTATATCATATCGTCCGACACGCTCTCCTTGTTCCATGCAAGGTATGCCTTTTTCATGTGGTTTGCCACCGCCATTATTGAGTAGCTGCGCTTTTCGCCTTCGGGAAGCGTAGCAATGTTTTCCAGCATATCCTGAACGCCGCGCCCGTAGTGCTTCAGCTCAATGGTATCCGGCGAGGTGTAGGGAACGCGCCGCGGCTTTTCTTCAAACGTAACAGGCTCGGGTCTTGGGTAGGGCGAATCAATGTCGAGGTCAAAGTCGGCAATGATAAAAATGTGATCCCAGAGCTTATGCTTAAAGTCGTTGATGTCGCGCAGGTAGGGAAAAAGGCTTCCCATAACGCCAATTACGGCGAGCGCCTGTTCGTTGCGCTTTTCGCGGTCGGGGATAGTGCGCAGGTACTCTACCATGCGCTGAATGTGGCGGCCGTACTCCGGTAGCGCCAGCTTGTTTCGTTGTGTGTTGTAATCCATGCTGCAAAGATAGCCTTAAAAAAATTATAAACAATAGACATTATAAAAATGCGCATCAAGAGTTGAGACCTGTTAATGCTAATGTTTCAACTCCTGCTTCAGCATTTCATAGATTTCCTGCCAAGATTTCCTATAAAATTCGGTTGTTTCATCTACCAGCTGTAAATACGTTTGTGATGTGTAATATTTGTCGGCTACACCTAACTCATTCATTCCGCAGTCGGTCATCAGGGCTTGGAGTATAGCGCTGTCAATATGATAAACGGCGCTGTAAAATTTTCCTTTTGCAAGCGATAATGCCTGCAATGACTGTACCGTACAAAAGCATATTTGATGCGAAGGATTATACACCAAATCACTAAAAAACTGTTCTTTAGTAATTGTTCCTTCTAAATAATCGTCAATTTGTGTGGAAATTTTATCATTTGCAACGGGACCTTCTACTATATCATAATCATGAACTTGCTGCCGCTTTTTGTTTTTTCTGTTAAGAATCACGAAATCAAACCATTCTTCCGTATAATCATCAAAAAAAAGTATTTTTAAATCGTTATCAATCAGTACAAGTTCATCAAAATCAAATTCGGTAACAACCGGTTTTTTCCTGTTCCATCTAGATACTCTCACAGCCATTGTTTCTGCCTGTTCTTGGAGTTTTGTTACATAAAACCCACAGCCGAAATCTTTTCCGGGCTTGCATTTTTCGAGGTCAATCTCCTCTATCTGCGTATCGCTGCCATGATAAACTTTCACTACCGCAATCCTCCATTGCTTCGGCATACTTTATATATATCCCTTACTGCCCAATATGGATTGTCGGTATGCAGCGCCCACCAACATTCATTGAGATAATCCAAACCTCCGTATTTTTTCAGATATTGATACGCCTTGGGGTTGTTCATCTTGTATGCACGGGCAAATTTGCTGATTATAAAAGCCATAAATAACAGCTTATTTTGCATTTCGCGGTCAAGTTCGCGCTTATTTTCGGTTGCTGCCATCTTTTTATTTTGAAATATTTTTCGCAAAGTTACTTTTTTTCCCTAAACCGGACAAAAGTCAGGAGTTTTGGTTTCTCTACCGATAGCTGCTTTTCTCCCACCGTTACTCCACAATTTCCGCTATTGCCTTTCCGCTTGCGGCGTTGGGCAGCGCGGTGCCTACCAGCAGGGAGAGCGTAGGCGCTATATCGGTTATATCAACGGGCGCAGCAATAGCTTTGCGCTTTACGCGCCAGCCGTAGAAGGCAAGCGGCACGTGCGTGTCGTAGCTGTACGCCGAGTTGGCTGCCGCTTTGGAGGATGTTTCCGTCCAGCCCGGCTCAAGGTTTACGATAATATCTCCCGAACGTTTTTGGAAAAAGCTGTTTTGCATGTACCGCATAGCGCCAGCGGCAAAGGTTGTGTTGGCAAGCGTATGCGCCGTAACCGCGTTTGCTACGCCCGAAAATTGCAGCACAAAGCTTGCCGCGCGCTCCTGCACCTCGCTCAGGCGCAAGTTGGAGTCTTCGATAAGCGTGTGGTTCAAAAATATTTGCTTTTGCGAAAATGATTTTATCCAGTCGCCCTTGCCGTAAACAATGTTCATGTAGCTGCGCAGTAGCACCAGCGCTTTGTTGTGGTCAAATACCCCGCGCGGCATGTTGGCGTTTGCGAGCTGCCGCTGCGAAAGGTTGGCGCCGTGGTCGGACGTGAACACGAGGAGCAGGTTGCTCTTGCCTACGTGCGCTGTGAGGAATTTGATGAGGTGCTTTAAATTTTGGTCGGTGCGGTAAAAAGCGTCCTCCAGCTCTACGGACAGCGCGCCGTAGCGGTTGCCGATGTTGCGCATAGCGCCAAAGTAAATCGTAATCATATCGGTTACGTCGTTGTTCCCCATGTTTTCGTTTACTATTGCCGAAATGGCAAAATCATTCACAAGGTTGTCGCTGTAGGGGGTTTCGCGCAGCTTCTCGTAGCTTGGTTTGCCATTTTTCTTAATTGGCCCGGCGGCGGCCAAGTGTAAACTTTCCGTACCCTCCGCTACCTTGTTTTTTCCCTTTTCGTAGGCTACATACTTTGGCTTGGGCAGTATGCCTTCCCAGCTACGGTTGAGGTAGGCGCCGATAAATTTTTTTTGGTTGAACTCCTGCACCCACTGCGGCAGCTGCTGCATGTAGTAAGAGCTGCTCACAAATTTTCCGCTCATTTCGTCAAGCCAGTAGGCGGCGTTGCTGTTATGCCCGGAGAGCAGGATAGCTTCTTCGGGCGCCATTGAGATACCTATTACCTTCGACTCCTTTTCGAGCAACTTCAGCTCGTCGCCAAAGGTGGAGGCAAGCAAATGTTTTGGCGACTTTTTCAGGTTGTCGTTGCTGCTTTCAACAGGCGTTACGCGCAAATCGGTACAAGCTTCCTGCATGCCGTTTTGCGCGCGGTCGTACCATTTATCGGACGGTATGCCGTGCTGCGCCGGCACCGCTCCGGTAGCAATGGAGGCAAGTCCGGGAGCCGTTTGCGTAAGCAGGTGGCTGTAGCGGGCATTTTGGCAAAATGCACCTTCGGTCATCAACGTTTTGATACCCTCATCGCTCAGGTTATTTTTAAATCGCAGCAGGTAGTCGCTGCGCAGCTGCCCCACCACCACCTGCACAATGAGCTTGGGCTTGTCGCCGGGCAGCGCCTTTTGGGCAAAAACCGAAACTTGGCTAATGGCAAAAGACACAGCAAGTGCGAAGTGTAACACGCTACATTTCATCATTTTTTTTTAATCTCACACGTTAAACCTAAAGTGCATAACATCGCCGTCCTGCACCACATAATCTTTGCCCTCTACGGCCAACTTTCCGGCATCGCGGCAGGCGCTTTCCGAGCTATACCGGATGTAGTCGTCGTACTTGATGACTTCAGCGCGGATAAATCCTTTTTCAAAGTCGGTGTGAATAATGCCGGCTGCCTGCGGAGCTTTGGCGCCCTTGCGGTAAGTCCACGCGCGGACCTCCTGCGGGCCTGCCGTGAAGTAGGTTTCGAGGTTGAGCAGCTTGTAGGCAGTTTTTATCAACCGCGCCACGCCCGACTCCGTCAAGCCAGCTTCCTCCAGAAACATTTGCCGCTCCTCGAAAGTTTCCAGCTCGGCAATTTCCGCCTCGGTTTTGGCAGCCACAATCAGGTATTCTGCCTTTTCGTCCTTGATAGCTTCGCAAAGCATATCAACGTACTTGTTACCGGTTGCAGCGCTTTTTTCGTCCACGTTGCATACGTACAGCACGGGCTTGTCGGTAAGCAGGAAGAGTTCGCCCGCCAGCTTTTGGTCGTCCTTGTTGTCGAGCAGCACCGTTCGCGCCGACTTACCCTGCCGGAGCGCGTTTTGGTAGCGCAGCAGGATTTCGTACATGCGCTTAGCCTCCTTGTCGCCGCCGGTTTGCGCCGCTTTTTGTACGCGGGCTATGCGCCCCTCTACCGTTTCCAAATCTTTGAGCTGCAGCTCAAAGTCGATGATTTCCTTATCGCGCACGGGGTTCACCGAGCCGTCAACGTGGGTAACGTTATCGTCGTCAAAGCAGCGCAGCACGTGGATGATGGCGTTTGTTTCGCGAATGTTGCCCAAAAATTTGTTGCCCAATCCCTCGCCCTTGCTCGCGCCCTTCACCAGTCCGGCAATATCTACAATCTCTACGGTGGTGGGCACAACGCGCTGCGGCTTCACCAGCTCCGCCAGCTTGCTTATGCGCTCGTCGGGGACGGTAATAACGCCTACGTTAGGCTCAATGGTGCAAAATGGAAAGTTGGCAGCCTGCGCTTTTGCGTTGCTAAGGCTATTAAAAAGGGTTGATTTTCCGACGTTGGGGAGGCCTACTATGCCGCACTGAAGTGCCATTTAGTAAAATTTACAGGTTGTAGTTTATAGCTTTAAATACGATTTACAAATTTGCGCGCTACACCTTCATTATTTCCGCTTCCTTTTTTTCAATCACCTCATCTACCTTTTTTGTGTAGATGTCAATGATTTTTTGCATTTCGGCTTCGGCATCTTTGGCAAGGTCTTCGGACAGCCCGTCCTTTTTCAGCTTCTTGATGGCGACAATAGCGTCGTGGCGGGCGTTGCGCAGGCTCATGCGGGCAAGTTCGCCCTCATTTCTCACCTGCTTTACCAAATCTTTGCGGCGCTCTTCGGTCAGCGGCGGCACGTTGATGCGGATATGCTCGCCGTTGTTCTGCGGCGTAAATCCGAGGTTAGCCGCCAGAATGGCTTTTTCGATGGCCGGCAGCAGATTTTTTTCCCACGGCTGAATAAGAATTGTTCGCGCGTCGGGAACGGTAACGCTGGCCACCTGCGCCAGCGGGGTAGGCGCGCCGTAGTACTCCACCGTAACGCTGTCCAGCACGTGGATGTTGGCTTTTCCTGCCCGCACCTGCAGCAGCTGCGCTTCGAGGTGCTCTATTGATTTTTCCATCTTGGCTTTACCTGCGGCAATTTGGTCATTTGCTATGCTAAAATCCATAATTCAAAAAAAAAAGAAATTACTATTTTACTTCTTTAACAACTTATCTATCTATAGGATAATGCTTCTACGAGCCTTACTTCAAATTTATTTTATGCTGTACGCGGCATAACTTGGCACAATTGGGGAAAACCCGTCCGTCAAAAACCCCTGCAATCAATCCCCAAAGCAAATGTTGATGCTCTTGGCCACGTGCACGAGGTTGCCGTTAGGGTCAACCAGCTTTGGGTTGCTCACCGCCTCATCGAGCGGCACCGCCACTACGTTTGGCGACTGGTAGGCTACCATGTAGCCGAATTTTTCTTCGAGTATCATCTCAAAAGCTTTCACGCCGTACTGCGAGGCGAGCACCCTGTCGTAGGGTACGGGCGAGCCGCCGCGCTGCACGTGCCCCAAAATGGTGCAGCGTATTCCCGTTTCTACGCCTGCCATGCGCAGCTCTTCGGCAAAGCGCTGCGCGGCGCCCTCGAGCTTTACGCTGATCAGCTTGTTCTCCTGCGTACCCAGGGACGAGCCGCCTTCGGGCATAGCGCCTTCGGCAATTATGGCCACTGCAAATTTTTTCCCGTTTTCAAACCGGTTATCCAGAAATGCTTTTATTTTGCTTATGTTGTATGGAATTTCGGGAATCAGGCAAATCTCGGCACCGCCTGCAATGCCGGAGTGCAGCGCAATCCAGCCCGAGAGCTTTCCCATTACCTCAAGAATGAGGATACGGTTGTGGCTTTCGGCGGTGCTCACCAACCTGTCCAGCGCTTCGGTGGCTATATCTACCGCCGACTGAAACCCAAACGTTACGTCGGTTGCCCCGAGGTCGTTGTCTATGGTTTTGGGAACGCCTATTACGGGCAGCCCTTTTTCAAAAAGCCGCTTCGACATGGTTTGCGAGCCGTCGCCGCCGATGTTGACCACCGCGTTAAAGCCTATTTCGCGGCACATGGCAATCATCTCGTCCGAGCGGTCGGTGTAGCTTACCGTGCCGTCGGGCTGCTTTACCGGCCAGTTAAACGGGCCTCCCCGCTTGGTAGTGCCTATGATAGTTCCGCCCTTAACGTGAATGCCCGACACGGCTGACCGGTCGAGCAGCTTAAGCTCCTGCGGCTGACCAAGCAGGCCGTTGAACGAGCGCATGCTCCCCCAAACTTCCCATTCGGGGCAGAGCGAGGCGCGCTTGACAAATGAACGGATTACCGCATTCAGCCCCGGACAATCGCCTCCGCTGGTGGCAACTAAAATTTTCTTCTTTTTCATTGATGACAGTATAGTGTAATAGTTTGTAGAGCTTCTACGCACAGGCTATTTTCGGATTAAGCTTTATAAAGGCTTTGCAAATTTACATGAAAAACCTGAGTTATACAAATGCTTGCAGCGAAATGGGTGCATTTCAAATTGTCGCATCATGCTACTGCCATGTCATTCATCAAATATCGGATAAGACCGGACGCAGAACCCGCAGGGTTGAATATGAATAACCCCCAATGAAGCGAAGCG
>JAISGH010000100.1 GCA_031263185.1 Prevotellaceae bacterium
CTAAAGCGTCGGGCTACCAAGATTGCATCCGTTCCGGATGCCGGCGCCGCCCTCTTTCAACCTTTGATTTGCATTGATACATCTCATATTTTATTCGTAATAAATTTATTTATAGAATATTATATGATTAAAAAGTTGATTTTTGCAAGAACAATTTTGCACCTTTTGCACACCCCACCCGTAGGGATGCCAACAACCATCGGAACATCTTTTTTTCTACCGAGCGATTCATTCCTACGGAATGAGCAAAAGCGACAATTTGAAATGTACTCGTCAGATGATGGTTAATCCTAAAATACAAAAAACGGCAAAAATAATGCTTGCAACTCCGTTAACCGCCGCAAATGCTATGTTTACTTTGCTTATATCGTTTATACTTAATATTTTGTGCTGGTATATGAGGCATCCTGCAAATATAAAAGCGCCTGTCCAATAAAAGACATTGTTAGCTACATAAATACCAAAGCATAAGATGATTGCGAAGCAAGCCAAGTGCACGGCAGCCGACAGCCACAGCGCGGCCTTTCGGCCAAGCGCGGCCGGCACGGAGTGCAGACGCTGCTGCCTGTCAAACTCCTCGTCCGGCAGCGCGTAGATAATGTCGAAGCCGCCGCTCCAGAGCAGCACAAGCGCAGCCAGCAGCAGAGGAGGCGCAGCAAACGCGCCGCTCACGGCAATGTACGCGCCAACGGGCGCAATGGATAGCCCTAACCCAAGAATGAAGTGGCACCACGCCGTGAAGCGCTTGGTGTAGCTGTAGCCCAGCACCAGCGCCAGCGCCACGGGCGACAGCACAAAGCAAAGCCGGTTGATAAAAAAGGCGGTCGCTACGAACAGCAGCGCGTTGGCAAGGCAAAACAGCAGCGCATGTTTAGGCCGCACAACGCCGCGCGGTATTTCGCGCAGCGCCGTGCGTGGATTGGCGGCATCAAACAGCCTGTCAACGTAACGGTTGAAGCTCATTGCGGCGTTGCGCGCAAAAAACATGCACAGCACAACCAGCAGCAGCAGCTCCCACCGAAATGCCTCTACCTGCCGTTGCGCCAAAAAGTAGCCGATAAAGGCAAAGGGCATGGCAAAAACGGTGTGGCTAATCTTGACAAGCGAAGCAAAATTTTTTACGTTGGGCATTAGATATTAGATTTTAGAATTCAAAATTCAAAATTCAGAATTCAGAATTAAGCGTCAGCGCCTCTCACCTGTGCGCCAAACTCTTTTTCAAACGCCTTTGCAAGGTTGCCCATGATGCGCTCTATTTCCTGGTCGGTGAGCGTTCGCTCGCTGTCCTGCAGGGTGAACGTTAGCGCGTATGATTTTTTTCCGTCGGGCAGCTTATCGCCTTCGTACACATCGAACAGCCCAACGCTTTGGAGCAGCTTTTTTTCGGCCTTGTGCGCTGCTTCGCGCAGCTGGGCAAAGGTTATGTTTTTGTCCAAAAGCAGCGCCAAATCGCGGGTTACTTCGGGATATTTGGGCAGCTCGGCGCAGGTGATTTTTTGCCGTGCAGCAAAGCCAAGCAGCACCTGCCAGCGCAGCTCGGCAAAGTAAACATCTTGCTTAATATCGAACATGGCGCGGAGCTGCTTGCTCACAGCCCCCATCGACAGAAAGTTTTTACCGGCCAGCTTGCAGGCTGCCCCGTCGCTAAAGAGGTCGGCGGGCAGCTCTGCGCTTTGCAGCGTGTGCAGGTCGACGCCGAAGCGCCGGAGCAGCAGCTCAACATGCTTTTTGAGCACAAAAAAGTTGCTGGTGGTCTGACTTTCGTTCCAGCTCCTCCGGTGCTGCATACCCGTTACAAAAAGGCTCAGGCGGGGTTCTTCGCCAAAGCGCTCGGTTACGCTTCCGTCCGGCGCTTGCCGGTAGTATACGTTGCCAAATTCGTACAGCTTCAAATCGCTCTGGCGGCGGTTGATGTTGTAGGCAATAGCCTCCAGCCCCCCAAACAGCAAGGTTTGCCGCATGGCGTTCAGCTCTGCGCTGTTGGGATTTTGCAGGAGCGCCAGCTTATCCGGCGGATACGAGCGCAGCGCGTCGTACCGCTTGGCGCCGGTCAGCGACAGGCACATTATTTCGTTAAACCCCTGGCCCGACAGCAGGTTGGCTGCCGTATTTACCATCAGCTCGTTATCCGGCTTGGCGGTGTGGTTTAGGGAGGCGTGTACGTGCTGCGGTATCTCTACGTTGTTGTAGCCGTAAATGCGCAAAACCTCCTCCACCACGTCGCAAGGGCGGGTAACGTCAACGCGGTAGGTGGGTACGCCAACGGTAATGCTGTCGCCATCTTTGCGCGTAACCTCAAATTCCAGCGCGGTAAGAATTTTTTCGATGACGCTGCTCTCAATAGCTTTTCCTATGCTTGCGCAGATGTAGCCAAAGGTTAGCGCTATGCTTTTCTTCTCAACCGCACGCGGATACCTGTCCACCACCTCCGACGAAATGCTTCCGCCGCCCACCTCCTTGATGAGCATGGCGGCACGCTTGAGCGCCGTTACCGTAATGCCGGGGTCGGCGCCGCGCTCGTAGCGAAACGAGGCATCGGTGCTAAGCGTGTGCCGCTTGGCCGTTTTGCGTACCCATACGGGGTTAAAGCAGGCGCTTTCGAGAAAAATATTTTTTGTTTCGCCGGTAACGCCCGACGATGTTCCGCCAAAAACGCCGGCAATGCACATGGGCTTTTCGGCGCTGCAGATCATCAAATCTTGCTCCGAAAGCTTGCGCTCAACCTCGTCCAGCGTTTTAAAGGCTGTGCCCTCCGGGCATGTTTTTACCACAACGGTTTTTCCTTCGATTTTGTCGGCATCGAAGGCGTGTAGCGGCTGCCCCAGCTCGTGCAGCACGTAGTTGGTTACGTCCACCACGTTGTTGATGGGGCGCAGCCCAACGGCGCTGAGGCGCTTTTGCAGCCATTCGGGCGAAGCCTGCACCGTTACTCCCGATATGGTGAGGCCGCTGTAGCGTGGGCAAGCCTCCTCATTTTCTACCCTTACGCTGTAGGTATTTGACGTGCTGTCCACCTTAAAATTTTCTACCGACGGGTAGGAGAAGCGCCGTAGCTTTTCGGGGCAGTGCACCGTGAGGTAGGCGGCCAAATCGCGCGCCACCCCCACGTGCGAAGCCGCGTCAATGCGGTTGGGCGTAAGCCCGATTTCAAAAGTTGTTTCGCTTTTCAGCCCAAGAAAGTCGGCCAGCGGCTGCCCCACCCTGGCATCAGCGTCGAGCGTCATGATGCCTTCGTGCGAAGTCCCCACGCCCAACTCGTCTTCGGCGCAAATCATGCCGTAACTCTCCACGCCGCGCAGCTTCGACTTTTTTATTTTCACCTCGTCGCCATTGGCAAAAAACAGAGTTGCGCCGATGGTGGCCACCGGCGCCTTTTGCCCTGCGGCCACGTTAGGAGCGCCGCACACAATTTGCAGCGGCTGCTCGCCGCCAACATCTACGGTGGTTACGTGCAGCTTATCGGCGTCGGGATGCTGCTCGCAGGTGAGCACGTGTCCTACCACCACGCCGCGCAAGCCGCCTTTTACGGCCTCCACAGTTTCTATGCTTTCTACCTCAAGCCCGATGGAGGTCAAAATTTTGCTTACTTCCTCTACGCTCACGTCGGCGCAGATGTAATCTTTTAGCCAGCTGTAGGATATTGTCATTCGTTGTATAAATTTAGTGGTTACTCATTTTGCTATTTTACGCGCTTCAAAAAATTTCATCTTTGAATTATCGCCCTAAAATCAGGCTACAAAAATACATTTTTTTTTCTACCCGCTAATTTACAAGTTGAACGTCACAAAAACTTTACTTGCGGCTCTGAAGTTAATCCCTATTTGCGTGGCCATGACTATGGCTACCTGCATTACAAGCAGCGAGTAGGTGTGCCGCATAGGCGCTTCACGGTCTCTGATTTTCAACCTACTACCATTTTTTGCAAGATGTTTTTGTTTTTTTTTTAATCGAACTCATACTTATCTGCGCGAGCTTTGTGGCTAATGGCCTTCTTTCTCCAGTCATCCCGACTTTTGCTGATCTCTTTTATGCGCTTTCGAGAAGCTTTGTTTTTATGCGTTTGGGCAACTGCCTTTTTTTTCCACTCTTGCGCCGACGCTTTCCAGTCTGTTGTATGCATATCTAATTTTTTTTTGCAAAGGTAAGAAAAAGGAACGGATAAATAATATTAAATATCAACATTCTTGACAGCCCACCCGTAGGGATGCATCCCAGTCGTGGTCGGAAGATTTCCAATATTGTTCAGTATTATTATTTTACTGTATCTTTGCCGAAAAAAGGCATGTCTATATTTACAGAGCACAAAATTGATTT
>JAISGH010000093.1 GCA_031263185.1 Prevotellaceae bacterium
GCGTTTCGGGAACGCCCAACGGATTTCATGCTATCGATACTCTTGTAGAGCTAACGGCAGCTCCGGTTGGTGACAACTCGTTTATGGGCTGGACAAGCGGTGGAGAAATCCTGAGCGAAAATGCTACGCTCGAATTTGACCTTACGCAGGACACGATAATCGTAGCTGTTTTTGGAAAATCAGGTACCTACGAAATTACTGAGCCCGGTACGCTAAAGGATACAGCCGGCGTTGAGCAGGTAACCCACCTCACGCTCACGGGCAGCATCGATGCCCGCGACGTGAAGTTTATGCGCGACAACATGCCCTTCCTTATGGAGCTGGACTTGAGCAACGCCAACGTGGTGTACTACGAGGGAGAGGAGGGGACGTTCCCGGGGGTGAACAAATACCGCGCCAACGAAATGCCGGGGTGGTCGTTTTTCTTTGACTCAGACGGCCACCAAACCTCTAAAACGACCCTTACCTCGGTGAAGCTGCCTAAGAGCGTAACCTCCATTGGCTACGAGGCATTTAAAAAATGCCGCGGGTTAAAAGAGCTGACCTTGCCGGAGAGCTTAACCTACATTGCCGACTGGGCGTTTCAAGAGTGCAGCGGGTTAAAAGAGCTGACCTTGCCGGCAGGCGTAACCTCCCTTGCCGAAGGCGCGTTTATAGAAAGCGGGTTGAGCGGCAGCCTGACCTTGCCGGAGGGCTTTACCTCCATTGGCCCCCGGGCGTTTGGCTCTTGCATCGGGTTAAAAAAGCTGACCTTACCTGCAAGCTTAACCGACATTGAAGAGTATGCGTTTGAAGTATGTTCCGGACTTACCTCCATTACCAACCTGAACTCTACCCCGCAGGTCATCTACAACGATATGAACGTATTTGAAAGTTTGGATCTGAATAACATCATGCTAATCGTTTCTCATGCCTCCATTTCGCGCTACCAAAGCGCTGAGGTGTGGAGCGGCTTCATCAACATCGTTGACGGGGGAGCGCTGCTGAGCGTGAGGCCCAACAACGCCGCGCTGGGCAGCGTTTCGGGAACGCCCAACGGATTTCATGCTATCGATACTCTTGTAGAGCTAACGGCAGCTCCGGTTGGTGACAACTCGTTTATGGGCTGGACAAGCGGCGGAGAAATCCTGAGCACAGACCTTACGCTCACCTTTGACCTTACGCAGGACACGATAATTGTAGCTGTTTTCGGGAAATCAGGTACCTACCATATTACTAAGGCCGGTACGCTAAAGGATACAGCCGGCGTTGAGCAGGTAACCCACCTCACGCTCACGGGCAGCATCGACGCCCGCGACGTGAAGTTTATGCGCGACAACATGCCATTCCTTATGGAGCTGGACTTGAGCGACGCCAACGTGGTGGCCTACAAGGGAGAGGATGGGACACACCCGGAGAACTCTTCTTTTGCTTACCCTGCCAACGAAATGCCGATGTTTTCGTTTTACTCTTACGATGACTCATACAACGACATCATTAAAACATCCCTTACCTCGGTGAAGCTACCGGAGAGCTTAACCTCCATTGGCGAAGGTGCGTTTGGCTCTTGCAGCGGGTTAGAAGAGTTGACCTTGCCGGAGGGCTTAACCGCCATTGGCGAGTGGGCGTTTGTAGGTTGCAGCGGGTTAGAAGAGTTGACCTTGCCGGAGGGTTTAACCTCCATTGGCGGAAGTGCGTTTGCCATTTGCAGCGGGTTAAAAGAGTTGACCTTACCGAAGATCTTAACCACCATTGGCGACTTTGCGTTTTACCAGTGCCCTAACTTGAGCGGCCTGAGCTTTTCGGAAGGCTTAATCTCCATTGGCTCCGTTGCGTTTTCCGAGTGCAGCGGGTTAAAAACGCTGAGCTTGCCGGCAAGCTTAACCTCCATTGGCGACTTTGCGTTTGATAAATGCACAAGCCTTACCTCCATTACCAACCTGAACCCTACCCCACAGGAAATCAACGGCAACGTATTTGACGGTGTGAACAAAGAAAACGTCATGCTAACCGTTTCTAATTCCGCTCTTGACCTCTACAATAATGCTGAGGTCTGGAAAGAGTTTAATAGCAATGGCGGCGGCGGCGGCATCACCGGCGGGGGAGTGCTGCTGAGCGTAAGGGTCAACAACGCCGCGATGGGCAGCATTTCGGGAATGCCCAACGGATTTCATACTATCGATACTCTTGTAGAGCTAACGGCAATTCCGGCTGAGGGCTACTCGTTTATGGGCTGGACAAGCGGCGGAGAAACCCTGGGCGCAAGCAACCCGCTCACCTTTACCCTTGGGCAGGACACGGTGATAACGGCCAACTTCATCGCCAGCTACACCGTTACTTTCGATAGCAAGGAGGGCAGCAGCGTTGAATCGCAGGTGGTGGCGCATGGCGAAAAGGTCGAGGCGCCTGACCCTTCTCCTACCCGCACCGGCTATACCTTTGAGGCTTGGTGCAGCGATGAGGATTTAACTACTGCATGGAACTTCGACAATGAGATAACCTCCAACACAACGCTGTACGCCAAGTGGGAGATCAAGCATTACACCGTTACTTTCGAGACCTACGGCGGCAGCAACGTAAGCGATAAGGTTGTCGACTCTTTAGGAACGGTAGCTGAGCCTACCCCTCCTCCTACCCGCACCGGATATACCTTTGAAGGCTGGTACAGCAATGAGGCGTTTACCAACGCATGGAATTTTACAAACAAAATAACCTCCGACACAACGCTGTACGCCAAGTGGAAGATCATTACCTACGACGTTGCCTTTGAGACCTACAACGGCAGCGACGTAGATACGCAACACGTTGATTATTTGCATCTTGTGAAGAAGCCAGCCACTCCCACCCGCGCCGGCTACACCTTTGTGGATTGGTACAGCGATACTACGTTTAACAACGTATGGGATTTTTCCGCCGATAAGATAACCTCCGACACAACGCTGTACGCCAAGTGGAGCGTCAATACATACACCGTTACCTTCATGAGCAACGGCAGCAACGTAGATGTGCAATACATTCAATTTGGAGATACGGTAGCTGAGCCTGCCGCGCCCGCCCTCACCGGTTACACCTTTGAAGGCTGGTACAAAAGTACAGCGTTTACCAACGCATGGGATTTTTCCACCGACAAGGTAACCTCCGACACAACGCTGTACGCCAAGTGGGACATCAATACATACACCGTTACCTTTGATAGCAACGGCGGCAGCAGCGTAGGTGAACAGGTTGTCGACTCCTTAGGAACAGTACTTGAGCCTACCCCTCCTCCCACCCGCGACGGCTACATCTTTGCCGGATGGTACAAAAATTCATCGTTTTCCGAAGCATGGAACTTTGCAGGCGATGTGGTAACCGCCAATACTACGCTTTACGCCAACTGGATTGCAGAAAGCGCTACCACCTACATGGTAACCTTTGTAAGCAATGGCGACACAGTTAGCTCGCAAACGGTAGCGGAAAACGGCAAGGTGGCGCAGGTTACTCCTCCAGCCCGCACCGGCTATACCTTTGTGGATTGGTACAGCGATGACGAGTTTGAAAACGTATGGGATTTTTCCGCCGATAAGATAACCTCCGACACAACGCTGTACGCCAAGTGGGAAATCAATAGCTACACCGTTACTTTCATGAGCAACGGCAGCAATGTAGGTGAGCAATACATTCAATTTGGAGATACGGTAGCTGCGCCTCCCGCGCCTACCCGCGCCGGACACACCTTTGAAGGCTGGTACAGCGATGCGGCGTTTAACGCAGCATGGAATTTTTCCGCCGATAAGGTAACCTCCGACACAACGCTTTACGCCAAGTGGAACATCAATAGCTACACCGTTACCTTCATGAGCAACGGCAGCAAAGCAGGTGAGCAATCTATTCAATTTGGGAGTACAGTAGCTGCGCCTGCCGCGCCCACCCGCACCGGCTATACCTTTGGCGGCTGGTACCGCGATGCGGCGTTTACCAACGCTTGGAATTTTGCAAGCAATACGGTAACCTCCGACACAACGCTTTACGCCAAGTGGAGCGCCGAGAGTGTTGCTATCTTCTACACGGTAACCTTTAGTAGCAATGACAGCACAGTTAACTCGCAGACGGTGGAGGCGGGCGGCAAGGTAATTCTGCCTGCCGACCCCACCCTCGCCGGCTACACCTTTGAAGGCTGGTACAGCGATGCGGCGTTTACCAACGCTTGGAATTTTGCAAGCAATGCGGTAACCTCCGACACAACGCTGTACGCCAAGTGGAGCGAACAGCAGCCGCAGCCTCCTACCGGCGTAGAAAGCCATACCTTGGGCGTGGCAAAAGTATATCCCAACCCCACCTTCGGCATAGTAACCATAGAGAGCGAGGGCGAAGAGGTGTTGCTGTACAGCTTGCAGGGTACGCTGCTCAAGCGCGCGTCCGGCAACCGCCTCGACCTGTCGAGCTACCCCAGCGGCGTTTACCTGCTAAGGGCAGGCGGCAAAGCAGCAAGGATTGTGAAGCAGTAGAGCCGTCCCCGCAGAGTGAGCTGTCAAAAATCTATGGGTAATTTTTAAAAATTGAGCCTTTCCCGCGAAAGCTTGAAACCTCATTTTAAAACCTCATTTTTTAACAAAACAACCTCAGTAGCAGTGAGTTAATAAATATAACAATACCTCATTACCTTACTAAAACGATGAAATGGCCACGAAAAAAATAAGGTAATGAGGTTTGGATGTATTATGTAATTATTTGCTACTGAGGTTGTTTTGTAAGATAAATTAGGTAAAAATGAGGTTTTCTGCTGCGCCCCGTCTCTACTATAACCAGCGCCCACCCTCCCCCCGTGCGCCGTGCGCCGTCATTCCGACCGCAGCGCACGAGGAACGAGTGCGCGAAGCGGAGCTCGGCGAAGCCAATCTCCCGCCACTAAACCCCCCACGTGCGGTGGGTTGTGGAGGAGATTCCTCGCGGCGCTCGGAATGACGGCGCACGGGTGATGATGATGGTGATGATGATGATGGTGGTAGAGCCGTGGCGCGCCGCGGCTCTACGGGATTGGCGGCGGCGCACGGCGGGAGGAGGAGATAGAGCATGGACGCCACCGAAATTTGAGCCTAAAGCTTCCAGTCTATCGGCGCGAGACCCTGCTGCTGCAGCAGCGCGTTGGTTTTGGAGAAGTGCCGGCAGCCGTTGAAGGCGCCACGCGCCAGCGGCGACGGATGCGCAGCCTCCAGCACGTGGTGCCGGTTGGTATCTATCAGCTCCTTTTTTGCGCGGGCAAAATTTCCCCACAGCAGGAATACAACGCCGCTCTTTTCGTCCGAAATTTTGCGGATAACGGCGTCGGTGAAGGTTTGCCAGCCAACGCTGCTGTGCGATGTGGGCGTGTTGGCGCGTACCGTGAGGATGGCGTTGAGCAAAAATACCCCCTGCTCGGCCCACGCCTCAAGGCAGCCGTGGCCGGGCGGCGCAATGCCCAGGTCGTCCTCTATCTCCTTAAAAATGTTGATGAGCGAGGGCGGGGCTTTTACGCCCTGCGGCACCGAAAAGCATAGCCCGTGCGCCTGCCCGTAGCCGTGGTAGGGGTCTTGCCCCAAAATGACAACCTTGACCCGGTCAAACGGCGTTTTGTCAAATGCGTTGAAGATTAGCTTCCCCGGAGGGTACACGGTATGCCTTGCCGCAACCTCCTGCTTTACGAAGCTCACCACCTCTGCAAAGTAAGGCTTGCCGAACTCATCCTGCAGCGCAGCTTTCCACGAAGGTTCTATTCTTACATCCATAAGATTTTCAGATTTTCAGATTTCAAAATTCAGGTTTCAAAAGGAGACTCCTAAAAATTCCCCAAATGAGGTAATGAGGTTAATATACATCGTTACTCTCTTTGCTACTGAGGTTGTTTTGTTGAGAAAATTAGGTAAAAATGAGGTTGTACCCTCAAAAGAACCTTATTTGCTCACTCGTGTTTATTTTTAAAGTGTTCGCGAACTCGCTACGCTCGGTTTCAACCTAATTTTTATAACGGAACAGCCTTAATAGCAATATATTACAAATCTACTCACAACCTTATTGCCTCATTTTAAGAAAGTTGAGTTTTTAGGAGTTTCAAGAATTCAAAATTCAAAATTTCACCACACCCTTGCCCTCAGCTTTAGCCGCGCGGCGGCCGTAAATACGGCGATGAGGCCTGCAAAGTAGGCCATGTCGTGCAGCTCCAGCACGCCCCGGCTAATGGACTGGTAGTGCTGGTTGATGCCAAGGCCGGCCACTACGCTGTTTATATTTTTGACGTAGGGCAGGGCCGCCAGGCCGTCGAAGCCAACGTACAGGAAAAAGCACATGGCCGCCGCCGTGAGGAAAGCCACTATTTGGCTGTCGGTGAGCGACGAGGCGAAGATGCCCACCGCGGCGTAACATGCGGCCAGCAGCAGCAGGCCAATGAGCGCCCCCCACGTGGCGCCGCTGTCGATGTTGCCCACAGGGTTGCCCAAATCGGCAACGGTGTAGAAGTACAGCAGCGTTGGCAAAAGCGCAACGGCGGCAACGGCAACGGCCGCCAAAAACTTACCGCCAATAAGCTGCATATCGGTAAGGGGATGCGTAAACAGCATTTCCATGGTGCCTGTTTTGCGCTCTTCGGCAAAGCTGCGCATGGTGATGGCGGGCGCCAGAAACAGGAATGCCCACGGAGCAATGAAAAACAGGCCGTCGATGTTGGCGTACCCGGCGTTGAGCACGTTAAATTCGTTAGGCGAAAGCCACAGGAACCAGCTGCAAAGCAGCAGGAACATACCCACAGCGATGTAGCCCGTGAGCGACGAAAAAAACGAAACCAGCTCTTTTTTAAAGATAAAAAACATGAAAATTCACCAATAATCTAACAATTTGTCCCGCAAAGTTAGGCAAAAATAGCAAAGTATGCTACTTTTGCGTACAATTACTCTCTAAATTTGTGCAATTTATTAGTGCAAGGTGAAGAATAAGCTCAACATAATTTACTATACGTACCTGATAATCAATAAGCTATTTGCGATTTTGCTGACTGTGCTGATTACGGCCATATTCTCCGTTTTGCTGATAGTGTATGCGCTGCGTACTACTCCGGTGAGCGTCACGCCGCTTATGGTTATCAACCAAAAAAAGAGCGGGGTAGCGCCGGAAAAACGGTGGGTGCCGGTTGACAGCATTTCGCCCGACGTGGCGCGCGCCGTGATTGCCACCGAAGACAACAACTTTTTTTACCACAAGGGATTTGACGTTGACGCCATCATGCTGGCCCTAAGGCGCAACAGCGAGCAGAGCAAAAAGGTATACGGCGCAAGCACCATTTCGCAGCAAACGGCCAAAAACGTTTTTTTGCCGCCCAACCGCACGTGGCCGCGCAAGGTGGTCGAGGCCGGCTTCACGGTGCTGATAGAGGCCATGTGGAGCAAGGCGCGCATCATGGAGGTTTACCTCAACGTAATAGAAACAGGCGAGGATACCTACGGCGTAGAGGCCGCAGCGCAGCGCTACTTCCACAAATCGGCGCTGCAGCTCAGCAAGAGCGAGAGTACGCTCATCGCCGTGGCGCTGCCCAACCCGCACGTGTTTAACCCGGCGCGGCCGTCGGCGTACATGCTGCAGCGAAGGGAGCAAGCTTACGGCATTATGACAAATTTGAACGAAACCGGATGGTACAAAAATATTAAAGATATTAAGAAGATTAAGGTGAATTACCTCGAGCAGTGGCCTGTGGAAAGCAGGCCGTGAGCGAGATGTAAATAGAGAAAGCGGGAAGTTTTTTTTGAGAGAATTTGGAATTGTTGAACCTGAAATTTGAAGTTTTGAAAGTGTATCGGAAAATAGCGCGTCGGGAAATAGCGGCTATGCTGCTGCTTTTATCCCTGCTGCTTTGCCAGGAAACGCTTGCGCAAATCAACAAGGAGTACTTTTTTGTGAAAGGTACGGGCGAGCTCATCGACCGCAAGTATACGGCGGCCATTGAGAGCTTCAACGTGCTCATCAAGGTAGATACCGGTATGCACGACGCCTACTTTCGCCGCGCCATTGCCAAGTACAACCTCGACGACTACCTCGGTGCGCTCAACGACTTCAACCGCGCTATACGGCTCAACCCTGTGTTTACCTACGCCTACTACTACCGCGCCATTACGCACAACAACCTTGGCAACCACGGCGAGGCGCTCAAAGATTTGGAGGAGGCCAACAACCTGCGCCCGGAACTGCCGGGCGTGTACTACAGCCGGGCGCTGAGCTACTTTTTTCTCCAGCAGTTCGACAAGGCCATCAGCGATTTTGACCGCTTTTTGCGCTACGACCCAAAAGCGTCGGAGGGCTACGTAAACCGCGGCACGTGCAAGCTGTTCCTGAAGGACACCGTCAGCGCGCTCAGCGACTACAACCGCGCTATCGCCATGAACCGCTCCGACGCCAACGGGTACAGCCGCCGCGGGCGCGTGTACGCCATGCAAAGCAAAAACGAGCTGGCGCTGCAAGATTTCAACGAGGCTATACGCCTCGACACCACGTCGGCCATCAACTACTACTTTCGCGCCATCACCCTGTACAACAGCAAGGACATCAGCGGTGCGCTGCGCGACTTCGACAGGGTGCTGGCGCTCGACCCCTACAACGCCCTGACGCTGTACAACCGCGCCCTCATGCTTTCGCAAACGGGCGACTACGACCGCGCCCTCGAAAGCTACACGCAGGCCGCCGACATCAACCCCGGCAACGTGCTTATATACTACAACCGCGCCGCCGTGTACCTCGAAAAGCAAATGCCGCGGCAGGCTATAGAAGATTACAGCCGGGCTATAGAGCTCTACCCCGACTTTGCCAACGCCTACCTTAACCGCTCGTACGCCAAGCGGATGCGCAACGATATGCGCGGAGCAAAGCAGGACTACGACGTTGCCATGAGAAAAATTGCCGAGCACCAAAACAACCTGTCCTCAGACGACAGCAACCCGATAGCCTACGCCGACACGAGCCAAAAGTTCAACCAGCTGGTGGCGTTTGACGCCGACTTCGGCAACAAAAACTTTACCGGCGACAACCTGCAGTACCGCCGCGTTGACATCACCCTCCTTCCGCTATTCCGCCTGACGGTGGGCGTTGCCGACGAGCAGCGGTACCGCTACGGCGCGTACTTTAACGCCGACCTTGAGCAGCTCAAGCAGCGCACAAAAGCCATGCAGCTTGGCGTGGTGAACGGAAAGCCTGTCCGCGACGCCCGGGAGCAGCGGCAGCTCATGATGCAGTGCGACAGGCTTATTGACAGCTTGGGCAGCAGCAGCATCGGCTACTTCGCCAAAGCCTCGCTGCTGGAGGAGCAAAACCAGTACGCCACGTCCATATCGTACTACAAGCAGTCGCTGAGCATAGACCGGAACAATGCGTTCTACTACTTTAACCGTAGCGTGGCGCAGAGCGAGATGGTGGACTTCATCTCGAGCATTGACAACAGCGCACAAACGATTGTGCTCGAAAGCGACAACTCTACCAGCATGAAGCACAAGGCCAATAGCGAAACCAAATCGTACAGCTACAGCGAGGCCATCGGCGACCTCCAGCGAGCCATTGCGCTGCAGCCCGATTTTGCGTACGCCTACTACAACCTCGGAAACCTGCAGTGCAGCTCCAACCAAATGCCCGAAGCCATCAACAGCTACACCGGCGCCATAGCGCTGCACCCCAACATGGGCGAAGCGTACTACAACCGGGGATTGGTGCAGATTTACCTGCGCGACACCGAAAAAGGCTGCCTCGACATCAGCAAATCCGGAGAGCTGGGAATTCAGGAAGCCTACAACGTCATCAAGCGGTTTTGCACAAAAAAATGACGGGATGCAAGGGTTTGGAATT
>JAISGH010000110.1 GCA_031263185.1 Prevotellaceae bacterium
TTCCGATGTAAACACATTAAAAGTTGAGAAAAATTGAAAATACTAAAATCCAAATTGTAGATTTAACCATGTGTCCTAATGATACATACAACAGCATACTTTTTGCATCACCACCTATAAACTCTAATGCTAGACAAGATTTTTTTTCAGCACGTGGCTGATGGCGTATAAGGGAATAACCTTAATGGCGTTATACTGCGCAAAGTTTTCGAGCGAAGTGCGGACGCCGCAGGCTATGTTTTTTTCTTTCAGAAACAGGTGCAAGCTCTGCATAGCGCCGGTAGTACCCGATTTTACCTCAATGGGAACGATGGCCTCGTTTTTTTGGATTACATAATCCACTTCGGCAAGGCTGCCCGGCTTTTCGCGTTGCCAATAGTAGAGCTGCGGGTTCCAATTGGACGGATAAGCCTTCAAAAGCTCTAACCCGACAAACAGCTCGGCGACACTCCCTTTGTTAATCACCGAAAAATCATCGTTCAAAAGTAGGGGAGAGAGCGGCAAGCCCGACAATCGCTGTAAGATTGCGGTGTCGAGCAGCAGCATTTTTTGTTTTTGGGGATTGATTTGGGCACCTAACGGGATGCCCGCGGCAGCGCTATGTACCACGGGAATCACCAATCCGGATTTTTGCAGCAACGCAAGGCTCTCTTTCAGCTGACGGTGATTGTACTCTTGCCCAATTTTGGCGTAGGTAAACTTTCCTCCGATTTGCTGTACAACGGAATTGAAAACGGTCGCAATACGCACCTCGGGAACGCGCTGGCTATACTTCGTAAAATCCGACTTCAACGAATTAATCAAATCATCCAATACCTCCTGACAGGCAAGTATGTCAAAGTTCTTCACGTAAGCCGCTACGGCCGCAGGCATTCCACCGATAATCAAAAATTGCTTCAAGTATTCCTTTGCCTTGCTGTGAAACAAATCGTAGAGCGGATTTTTGGGCGAAGCCTCGCAAATCTCCTCCCAAAGTTGCTTTTCGCCGCAAGCCGCCATAAATTCGCCAAACGAGAAAGGATACATGAACAGAGATTTGATACGCCCCACGCCAAATGAAGGCAAGTTCTCCAGCGCAAATTCCAGCAGCGAGCCGGCTGCAATCACATGCAGCTCGGGGTAATCTTCGTAGAAAAAGCGCAAGGAAGAAATAGCATTGGGGCACGCCTGAATTTCATCCAAAAACAGTAACGTTTTTCCCGGCGCTACCGGTACGCGATAATGTACGGAAAGCTTACGGCATATCTTTTGCGGCGACAAATCGGAGGAGAAAACAGGATGTACCTCTTTCTCCTTCTCGAAATTTACTTCGATAAAATGCTCAAAATGTTTCGACAGTTCTCGCACCGACGACGATTTGCCTACCTGTCGCGCCCCTCTTAACAAAACCGGCTTATGTTCTTCTTGCCGGCTCCATGTAATTAAAACGTCGTCTATTGAGCGTTTTAAGTAATTTTTTGCCATTTTTTAGGACCTAAATATGGTTAATATTGCATGAAATTAGGGGCGAATATAGGCATTATTTGTCGAAAATCATAACCGAAACAACATTCTTATAAATTAAAAATTTCTCCTCAAAAATTAATACAGGGAGAAGAATTGCCGATAACGACAGACGGAGCGTGATAAATGGAATAGAGTTAGATAAATTCTTTTTTCAGCACGTGGCTGATGGCGTATAAGGGGATAACCTTAATGGCGCCATACTGCGCAAAGTTTTCGAGCGAAGTGCGGACACCGCAGGCTATGTTTTTTTCTTTCAGAAACAGGTGCAAGCTCTGCATAGCGCCGGTAGTGCCCGATTTTACCTCAATGGGAATGATGGCCTCATTTTTTTGGATTACATAATCCACTTCGGCAAGGCTGCCCGGTTTTTCGCGTTGCCAATAGTAGAGACCTTGTTGTGTGTAACAGGAACTTGCCTTTAATAATTCCAAGCCAACAAAAAGTTCAGCAATACTCCCTTTGTTTACAAAATTAAAATCGCTGTTCAGCAATATGTCTGACAGCTGCAGATTTTGTAACCGTTGTAAAATTCCGGTATCAAGCAACAGCATTTTTTGTTTTTGAGGATTGATTTGGGCGCCCAAAGGGATGCCGGTGGCCGCCGTGTGTACAACCGGAATAACCAAACCTGCCATTTTAAGGGTTTCCAAAGCCTGTTTCAGCTGATAATGCGAATACTCCTGCCCTGATTTTGAGAATACAAATTTTTTTCCAACTTGCTTGCTCACCATATCAAAAACCGTGGAGATTTGCAATGGCAAAATACGTTGTTTATATTTAGCAAAATCGTTGCGTAGCGAGATATTTAAATCGTCGAGCACACGCTGGCATTGGTGTAAATCTTTTCCCGATGCGTAAGTTGCCACTACTTCGGGCATACCGCCTATAATCAAAAATTCCCGCAAATGTTCAAGCGCTTTTCGATGAATGACTTCATGAAGTGGGTTTTCGACATTGCTTTCCTCGATGACCTCTAACAACAGGTCACACCGGCAAGCCCCCAAAAATTCCGCAAAGGAAAACGGATACATGAACAACGACCGGATACGCCCTACGCCAAACGACGGCAGGACTTCCAACGCAAATTCCAATAGCGAACCGGCTGCAATTACATGCAATTCGGGATAGTCTTCGTAAAAAAAACGCAGGGAAGAAATGGCGGGAAGGCAAGCTTGAATTTCATCGAAAAATAGTAAGGTTTTGCCTGGAATAACAGGAATATTGCAGATGGCGGAAAGTTGACTGCAAAGCCGCTGCGGAGATAAATTTCCTTCTGAGAAGACTTTCCGTACATTTTTATTTTTTTCGAAATTTATTTCCAAAAAATAGGGAAATAATTTTGCTAAATGCCGCACCGACGACGATTTTCCTACTTGTCGTGCCCCACGCAATAATAATGGCTTACGATCAATGTCTTTCGACCATTTCTCTAATTCGCTGTCTATAATTCTTTTAATATATGTTTTTTCTGTTTTCATGACCGAAATCACCCCAATAATTTTAAAAATTAGGGGCGAATATAGGCATTATTTTCCGAAAATCATGACCGAAGCAACATTTTTATAAGTTAAAAATTTCTCCTCAAAAATTAATGCAGGGGAAGAATTGCTGATAACGACAGGCGGAGCGCGATAAACGAAGAAAATGCTTATATTTGCAAAAACATAGCGCTATGGAGCTTTCATTAGACCTTACAAAACGGTACACCTACGCCGACTACTACACGTGGTGGGACAACACCCGCAGGGAGCTGGTGCACGGGCTGATTAGGTTGCTTCCTCCGTCGCACTCGCCGCAACATCAGACCACAGTGGGCAGTTTAGGCTGCGAATTGTACAGCCTCATGGAAGAGCATAAGATAGACTATGCGGCTTTTATGGCGCCCTTGGATGTGCGGTTGCCGAAAAACGGCGAAAAGGAAGACGACAGAATTGACACCGTTGTGCAGCCCGACGTGTGCATTATATGCGACCCGTCGAAGATCGACGATCGCGGATGCCTCGGCGCACCCGACTTTATTGCGGAGGTGCAGTCGCCCTCCACAGCCAAATACGACCTCTCCGAGAAGTTCGCGCTCTACGAAGCCTCCGGCGTGCGCGAGTATTGGGTGGTATTCCCTGCTGTGGGTGTACAGGTATTCCTGCTCCAACCAAACGGGAAATACGACGAGGGAACAACGTACGAAGCCGGAAAAATACCGGTGCACATTTTTGATGGGCTGGAGATAGATTTGGAGGAAATAATCAAGTACTGAAAATATATGAAAACAGGCAATGAAGTAATACGTAAATTAGAGGAACTGAAACCCTTTCTTCAGCAGAGCTACGCTGTATCGAAGATTGGTTTGTTTGGGTCTTTTGCTAATGGAGTTCCCACAGAAAGGAGCGATATCGATATTTTAGTAGAATTTGAAAAGCCCATAGGCTGGCGCTTCTTTTCATTGGAAATGTATCTTGAAAAAATATTTAAAAGGAAAGTAGATTTGGTTACTCGCGTAGCTTTGAAAGAGCAAATCGCCTCTTCTATATTAACTCAACTGCGCTATATTTAGGTATGAAAGAAAAAGATAGAACTTGCAAAATGTTTTTTGATGACCTGCTGCTTGCTATAGGTCGCGTTTTTGAATATACCGCAGGCCGTAATTTTGCAGAATTTAAAAAGGATTATAAAACCGTCGATGCGGTGATACGTAATTTTGAAATTATAGGCGAAGCAGCAAAAAATATACCTTCTGCCATTAAAGAGCAATATCCTGAAGTGCCTTGGGCTGAAATGTATTTATTGCGAAACAAAATATCTCATGAATACTTTGGTATTGACTATGAAATTATTTGGAATATTATTACCCATTATCTTCCCACCAATAGAGAACAAATAGCAAAAATTGCTGCGGAAATTACATCATATAATAACAAAACTAAATAATTTTTACGCATGAAAACACAAATGACAAAATTCGCCATTATGGCTACCGTAGCGTGCACCGTTTGCGCGCCAAGCAATGAAGCAACCGCCAACACCCCGGTGGAGTACGTCAACCCGCTGGCGGGAACGCTCTCCACCCACGAATTTTCGACGGGCAACACCTACCCTGCCATTGCGCGGCCGTGGGGTATGAACTTCTGGACGCCGCAAACCGGCAAAATGGGAGACGGATGGCAGTACAGCTACACGGCAAAAAAAATTCGCGGCTTTAAGCAAACCCACCAGCCCAGCCCGTGGATTAACGACTACGGGCAATTCTCGCTCATGCCGGTGGTCGGAGCGCCGGAGTTTGACGAGGAAAAGCGCGCCAGCTGGTTCTCGCACAAGGGCGAAACGGCAAAGCCCTACTACTACAAAGTCTATTTGGCCGAGCACGACGTGGTGGCCGAAATCGCGCCCACCGAGCGCGCCGCCATGTTTCGCTTCACCTTTCCCGAAAGCAGCAGCTCGTTTGTGGTAATTGATGCGTTCGACAAAGGCTCGTACATCAAAATCATCCCCGAGCAAAATATGATTGTGGGCTACACCACCCGCAACAGCGGCGGCGTACCCGACAACTTCAAAAATTATTTTGTGGTGCGCTTCAGCAAGCCGTTTACCTACACCGCCACCTTTGCCGACGGCGCATTAATTGAAAAGATAAAAGATGTCAAGAAGCTCGAGCAGCAGGCCAACCACGCCGGCGCGGTCATAGGGTTTGCTACCCGCAAGGGCGAGCAGGTGCAGGCGCGTGTGGCCTCGTCGTTCATCAGCCCGGAGCAGGCAGAGCAAAACCTGAAGGAGTTGGGCGACAACTCCTTTGATGCCATCGTCGAAAGCGGCAGGCAGGCGTGGAACGAGGTGCTCGGCAAGGTAACGCTGGAAGGCGGAACGCTCGACCAGTACCGCACTTTCTACTCCTGCCTGTACCGCGCCACGCTGTTTCCGCGCAAGCTGTACGAAGTAACCGCCGACGGGCGAATAGTGCACTACAGCCCCTACAACGGCAAGGTGCTGCCCGGCTTCATGTACACCGACACGGGATTCTGGGATACATTCCGCAGCCTGTTTCCCTTGCTGAACCTCATGTATCCTTCGGTCAACAGGGAAATACAGGAGGGGCTTGTCAACACCTACAAAGAGAGCGGATTTTTCCCCGAGTGGGCAAGCCCCGGGCACCGCGGCTGCATGGTTGGCAACAACTCCGCTTCGGTGCTGGCCGACGCCTACCTCAAAGGCGTACAGGTGGATGACGTAGAAACCCTGTACAAAGGGCTGCTGCACGGTACGGAAAACGTACACCCCTCCGTATCGTCAACCGGACGGTACGGGCACGAGCACTACAACAAGTTAGGCTACGTACCCTACGACGTCAAGATTAACGAAAGCGCCGCCCGTACGCTCGAGTATGCCTACGACGACTGGTGCATATACCGCCTTGCCGTTGCCCTGAAGCGCCCGCAGGAGGAAGTAAACCGCTTTGCTGCCCGCGCCAAAAACTACCGCAACGTATTCGACCCCTCAACCAACCTGATGCGCGGGCGCAACGCCAACGGCTCGTTCCAAACGCCCTTCTCGCCCTTCAAGTGGGGCGATGCCTTTACGGAGGGCAACAGCTGGCACTACACGTGGTCGGTGTTTCACGACCCGCAGGGGCTGATTGACCTCATGGGCGGAAAAAGCGTATTTATAGCCATGCTCGACAGCGTATTTGTAGTTCCGCCCATTTTTGACGACAGCTACTACCGCGGCGTAATTCACGAAATTCGCGAAATGACCGTGATGAACATGGGAAACTACGCCCACGGCAACCAGCCCATCCAGCACATGATTTACCTCTACAGCTACGCTGGCGCACCGTGGAAAGCGCAGTACTGGCTGCGCGAGGTGATGAACCGCATGTACACCCCTTACGCCGACGGCTACTGCGGCGATGAGGACAACGGGCAAACATCGGCATGGTACGTGTTTTCGGCGCTTGGCTTTTATCCTGTTTGCCCGGGAACAGACCAGTACGTGCTTGGCGCACCGCTGTTCAAAAAAGCGCAGCTCCATCTGGAAAACGGAAAAACGGTAACCATCAACGCCCCCGACAACAGCGAGGAGAATAAGTACATCAGCGCCCTGTCGGTCAACGGGCAGCCCGTTACGCGCAGCTACCTGACGCACGGCGAACTCTTGGGCGGCGCCACCATCAACGCCGCCATGTCGCCTGCGCCTAATACCCAGCGCGGCGTCCGGCCTGAAGACGCTCCCTACTCATTCTCACAAAGCGGCGAGTAGAGGGATTTTTAGAAGCTGCGAATTAGGGATGATGTCAAATAAACACTTGGCTTCAAAAATGTATAGGGACTTTACCATATCAGTATGCGACAAAAAATTGAGTAAGTTCAAGACAAAATTAGCCTCCGCGAAATTTCCAAGGAAAGACTGTTTTGAAAAAAAGTTGCCGTATTGGGTTTAGGCACATTTTTGCTTTCTTACAGCAAGATGAAGAAAACAAGGGATGAACTTGCACAGAAGCTGAAAGTTGGTACTCTACAGCCGGAGCGTTAGCCCCCGCAAACCTTGGGGCTGATAGCAGCTCCGATGCATCAGGCTATAAAAATAAATGCAGCATGGTTAGCGTATTAAAAAGTTTTTGTATCTTTGCCAACCAAGTTAAAAAGGAAAAAACAGAAACTTAAAAAAACAGAGAAAATTATGCTAAACAAGGTAATGCTTATTGGTAACGTGGGCAGAGACCCCGAAATCCGACATCTTGACACAGGCGTTGCAACTACTACCATTGCGCTTGCTACATCCGAAACCTACACCGACAAAACTTCGGGGCAGCGCATAACCAACACCGAGTGGCATAGCGTAGTGCTGTGGCGGCAGTGGGCTGAGATGGCCGAAAGGTACATCCGCAAAGGTACGCAGCTATACGTTGAGGGGAAAATCCGTACCCGCACGTGGGACGACAGAGACGGACAAAAACGTTACACCACCGAGATTATCGCAGACACCGTGCGCCTGCTCCGTCGCGAGGACAACAGCAACGCCGGAGCGCAACCTGTAGCGACGGCGTACCCTGCCGGATATTCGCACCATGCCGCGCCGGCAAACCCTGCCGCTACGCCCGCTAACGCGCCAAACGGCAGCAATAGTAACGGTATGACGTACTAAAAAAATATTACCCCAAAAGTCTATGGCAAAAGCGAAGAGATTCCATCCATTTATAGGAGTTTCTTCGCTTTGCTTTTTTAGGAAAACGCTACTTCCTCATGAAACACCTCTACCTGCTGACTTTTGCTTTGCTAACAGCGGCAGCGCCCTGCTACGCCGGCGCAAACGTCTTCCCGCACGGTAGCCGCGCTGCGGCGCTGGGCGATATAGGAGTGGTCGGCGCCGATATTTTTGCTGTCTACAACAATCAGGCAGCGCTGGGCTTTGTTTCTTCGCCGCTGGTAGCGGTGCACTACGAGAACAAGTATTTTACCGAGGCGCTCAACCTCAGCGCCGCCGCCTTTGCCATGCCTACCTCGGTGGCCGGAACGCTGGGCGTTGACGTCTGCTCGTTTGGCTATGCAAGTTACCGCGAAACGCGCGTAGGCCTTGCCTGGGGCAGGCTACTGTCCGGGCGGATTGCCGTAGGAACGCAGCTCTGCTACCACCTGATGCAGGTGGCAGGATACGGCTCAACGGGCGCCATTACAGCCGAGCTGGGGCTGCTTGCCGAGCCGGTGAACAACCTGTGGCTGGGTGCGCATATCTTCAACTTCACCAGCTCGCGCTACTTTAGCAACGCCTACCACGAGCGGCTACCCGTAATTTTCGATGCCGGCATGGCCTACCGCTTTGCTCAGCACGCCAGCCTGCTGGTGGCTGCAAAAATCGAGTCGGAGCAGGCGGCGCAAGTCAAGGCAGGGCTGGAGGTGGTTGTTGCAAAAACGCTCGCGCTGCGCCTGGGGGCGCTGGTAAAGCCCGTAGCGCTTCATGCCGGATTTGGCTACACCTACCGAAAGCTGCAAATCGACATGTCATTCTCCCGGCACGAAACGCTGGGCTTCACGCCGCAGATTTCGCTTACCTACAACCTCCCGAAAATGCAGAAAAAGCAATGAAACGTAACGTTTACACGCTGTACGCCTTTGCCTCTCTGACGGCCATGCTGCTTGCGGGCGCAATGCCTGCCTTTTCGCAGGACGACGCGGTGCAAAAAGCCATTGAGAGCATTGTAGCGGAAGTGTCGTCGCTGGAGGATGCCGATGTTACGCTGGAGGTGATGTACGAGCGCCTCACCGGCTACGCCGCCAACCCGCTAAACCTGAATACGGCAAGCGAAGCAGCGCTGCTGCAGCTGTATGCGCTCAACGAATTTCAGGCGGCAAGCATACGCGAGTACATTGCGCTGTACGGCGAAATGCTGTCTCCCTACGAGCTGCAGTATGTGCACGGCATTACGCAGGAGATGATGGCAAAGCTGCTGCCTTTTGTTACGACGCTTTCGGGCGAGCAGCAGCAGCGCATTACGCTACGGCAGGCGCTCGGAAGCGGGCAGCACCAGCTCATAACCCGCGTTCAGCAAACGGTAGAGGAGCAGGAGGGCTACAAGAATGGCGGCTACTTAGGCAGCCCGCGGGCCGTGTACACGCGCTACCGCTACACCTTTCGCGACAAACTGCAGTGGGGGCTTACGGCCGATAAGGATGCCGGCGAGCCGTTTGGCAAGCAGGGCAACAAAGCAGGCTTTGACTTCTACTCGGGGCATGTGCAGGTAAGCAACGTCGGCATTTTGCGTACGCTGGTGCTGGGCGATTTTTACGCGCAGTTTGGGCAGGGCTTGTCGCTGTGGAAAGGCGGGGCAATGGGAAAATCGAGCGACGCGTTCAGCATAGCCAAGCAGGGCGACGGCGTGAAGGCATACGGCGGAACAAACGAAAATCTGTTTTTTCGGGGCGTTGCGGCAAGCGTAAACATCTCCAAAAAGGTTACGGCAACAGCCTTCTTTTCCTACAAAACCGTCGACGCCAACGCCGACACGCTGGGCGCCTTCTCCACGCTGCAAACAACCGGCCTGCACGCCACGCCAAAGGCAATGGCAGAAAAAGACGCCGTGAGCGAAATGGCGGCAGGAGCAAACGTATCCTGCCGCATGGAAAAATTGCGAGTTGGGCTCACCGGCCTGTGGTATAAGTTTGGCGGAGATTACCAAAGGAATATGCGCCCGTACACCCTCTTTGAGCTGAATAAGAACGAAAGCGCCAACCTTAGCGCCGACTACCGCTGGTACGCCAAAAAAGTGCGCTTGTTTGGCGAATTTGGCGTAAGCCAAAACGGTGGGCTGGCCGTCCTCAACGGCGGGCTGGCCGACGTAGCGCCGCGCATGCAGCTGGCGCTGCTGCACCGCTACTACCAGCCGCAGTATCAGGCGTACTACGCCGCCGGCTTTGCCGAAGGCGGAAAAACGGAAAACGAAAACGGACTTTACATCGGCGCAAATATTTTTCCCCACCCCAAGGTGAAAGCCTCGCTGTACTTTGACGCCTACGCTTTTCCGTGGCTCCGGTACAGGGCTATGGCGCCGTCAAAGGGCTTCGATTTTATGCTTCAGGTAGGCTATACACCGCAGCGGCTTTGCAAAATGCACCTGCGCCTGCGCTACGACGCAAAGGAAGAAAACGTTACCGACGAGCAGCTATCAACAAAAACAATTGCCGCCGTAGAAAAAATAAATTTGCAGTATAATATTGATTATGAATTGTTTACAGGTTTACGCTGTGAAACCCGCGCAGAGTTTACCTCGTACAAGGCGGGCAGGCAGGCGCACGAGCAGGGCACAATGGTTTTTCAGGATGTGCACTACAGCTTGCAGCAGCTGCCTTTGTCGGTATCGCTACGGTACGCCATGTTCAGCACCGACAGCTACGCCGCGCGCATATACGCCTACGAAAGCGATGTGCTGTACGCTTTTTCCGTACCCGCCTACTACGGACAGGGAGCGCGCTGGTTTGTCAACCTGCACTGGAAGCCGGTGGACAGAGTATCCGTATGGCTACGGTGTGCGCAAACCTACTACTACGACCGCAGCTCAACGGGCAGCGGCCTTGCACAAATCAACTCAAACCACCGCACGGACGCAAAGCTGCAGCTGGTGATAAAGCTGTGAGAATTAGGAATTACGAATTAGGAATACAATATTTGCTAATCTCCACTTTCGACCCCTTGATTCGCATCTTTTTGTTATCCCAACTTGGCAATCACGTTATTGTAATTGCCATGTAATCAGAAATATGTACTTTCATTATTTCATTTATGGGGGACTACGGCTTTTTTTCTCATCTGTGGATTTGGTTGAATAAATTAGGCCTAAAATGAAGTTTGGAGGCGTAATTCTTCAAGACAAGAGGGCATTTTTTTATATGGTTATTCTCCAAAAAACATTTTAGGTGTTTGTGAGCTCGATTCAAAATTCAAAATTTCTTCCCGCAGCGTTACCCCAAAAACATCCGAGAAGTGCTGCCGGATGAGCGTCTTTACGCCCTCCATGTCCACCTTCCGTCCGGTTTCCTTCTCCAGCGACGTTACTCCCCTGTCCGCAAACCCACAGGGGTTGATGTCGCCAAAGCAGGTCAGGTCGGTGCTTACGTTCAGGGCAAAGCCGTGCATGGTGACGCCGCGCGAGCACCTGATGCCGATGGCGCATATCTTGCGGGCAGCCGGCGTTGCGGCGTCTAACCACACCCCCGCCGCCTTCTCCATACGCCCGCCGGCCACCCCATACGCGCCAACGGTGCGCACCACCACCTCCTCCAGCCGGCGCACGTACTCCCGAACGCCTGTCCCCAAATCGCCCAAGCGAAGGATGGGGTATACCACCAGCTGGCCGGGGCCGTGGTAGGTAATGTCGCCGCCCCTATCCACCTCAACCAGCTCGGCCTGCCTTGCCTTTAGCTGCGCCGCGCTCGCCAGCATGTTGCTCCGGTTTCCGTTTCGCCCCAGCGTATATACGTGCGGATGCTCTACCAGCAGGAGGTAGCCCGACACGGAGTCTTCCGTCGGCGCCTCTGCCTTCAGCTTGCCCATCAAGGTTTGCTGTAGCTGCCAAGCCTCGCGGTAGCCCAAGGTTCCCACGTCTGTCCATTTTACCATAAAAAATTTTGAATTTTGAATTTTGAATGACAAATTAGGAATAAAGTTTGCGCCGCAAGGATAATTCAAAATTCAGAATTCAAAATTCAAAATTCAGAATTCAACAGATGCTTTTCTGCGTGGTAGCTCGACCTCACTAAGGGGGCGCTCTCCACGTGCGCAAATCCTTTTTTTATGCCTGCCTGACGGTACTCCTCAAACACCTCCGGACGGATATACTCCACCACCTCTACGTTTGCCTTAGATGGCCGGAGGTACTGCCCAATGGTCATTGTGCTGCACCCCACCCGCCGCAGGTCGTCCATCGTTTCGATGACCTCCTCCCGCGTTTCCCCCAGCCCCAGCATAATGCCCGACTTGGCAGCTACGCCGGCGGCGGCCACCTGCCGGATGACCTCCAGCGACGTTTCGTAGGTGGCGCGGCTGCGTATGCTTTTGGAGAGGCGCCGCACGGTTTCCAAGTTATGCGATATAACCTCCGGCTGCGCCTCCGGAATTAGGCTCACCAGCTCCGGCCTCCCCTGAAAGTCGGGTATCAGCGTCTCCATCGTAACGCCGGGGTTGGCGGCCTTTACTGCTCGTATCACCCTCACCCAGTGCGACGCGCCAAGGTCCGGCAAATCGTCCCTGTCCACCGAGGTGATTACGACGTGCCGCAGGTGCAGCAGCTTCACCGAGCGGGCAACGCTTTCGGGCTCGTCGGGGTCTAAGGGTGCAGGACGACCCGTTTTTACGTGGCAAAACTTGCAGGAGCGGGTGCACGTATCGCCCCCAACCATGAAAGTTGCCGTGCCGCGCTCCCAGCACTCGCCCTGATTGGGGCACAGGCCGCTGGTGCAGATGGTGTGCAGCCGGTGAGCGCGCACCACCTCGCTCACCTGTAGGGACAACTTCCCCTGCGGAAGCTTTATCTTTAGCCATTCGGGTTTTCTTCTGTCGAGCATAGCTTTTTGGGGAAATTTTGAATTTTGAATTCTGAATTTTGAATTGGGCTGACGCTGGGGAAATTTTGAATTTTGAATTCTGAATTTTGAATTGGGCTGACGCTGGGGAAATTTTGAATTTTGAATTGGGCTTACGCTGCCACTTCATCACCCCCGTCATTCCTGTGCAGGCGGGAATGACGGGGAGAGAGAGGTTGATGAAAGCTGCTTTGCGGCGTAAGCCCAATTCAAAATTCAGAATTCAAAATTCAAAATTCAGAATTCAAAATTTATCCCCCTCACTCTCCAATGATTTTTACGAGCACCCGCTTAGGGCGCATGCCGTCGAATTCGCCGTAAAAAATTTGCTCCCAGGTGCCGAAGTCAAGCTTTCCGTTGGTAACGGCCACTACCACCTCGCGCCCCATGATGGTGCGCTTGATATGCGCGTCGGCGTTGTCTTCGGCGCCGTTGTGCCGGTACTGCGCGTAGGGTTTTTCCGGCGCCAGCTTTTCGAGCCACACCTCAAAATCGTGGTGCAGCCCCGCTTCGTCGTCGTTGATGAACACGCTGGCGGTAATGTGCATGGCGTTGCACAGCAGCAGCCCTTCTCTGATGCCGCTCTCGCGCAGGCAATCCTCTATTTGCCCGGTAATGTTGATGAGCTGCCGGCGGCGCGGCGTTTCAAATGTCAGCGTTTTGCGGTATGTTTTCATGTTCAGTCCTAATTATATACGCGGCTACTGTTCGAACTTTCTCATGCAGTCCACCAGCGCCTGTACGCTGGACAGGGGCAGGGCGTTGTAGGTCGAGGCGCGAAACCCGCCCACCGAGCGGTGTCCCTTGATGCCCACCATTCCGGCAGCCTTGGCCACATTCATAAATTCCTCCTCCTTGCCCTTGTGCTGCTCGGTCATTACGAAGCAAATGTTCATCAGCGAGCGCGAGGCTTTGTCGGCGGTGCCCACAAACATTTTGCTTTCGTTGTCGAGGTAGCTGTACAGCAGGTCGGCCTTTTTTTGGTTGAGCTCGGCCATGGCCTGCAATCCCCCCAGCTCCTTTATCCACTTGAGCGTTTCGCGCATGGCGTAGATGGCAAACACCGGCGGCGTGTTGAAGAGCGATTTTTCGGCAATGTGCGTACGGTAGTCGAGCATGGTAGGAATCTGGCGCTGCACCTTACCCAGCAGCGACTCCTTGACAATAACGAAAGTTACGCCGGCAGGGCCTACGTTCTTTTGGGCGCCTCCGTATATCATGGCGTACTTCGATACGTCCACCGGGCGGCTCATGATGTCGCTGCTCATGTCGGCCACTAAGGGCACAGGGCTGTCGATGTCCCTGCGCAGCTCGGTGCCGTAGATGGTGTTGTTGGTAGTGATGTGGAGGTAGTCAACATCCTGCGGGATGTCGCCAATGGCCGGATAGTAGGAAAAATTCTTGTCGGACGACGAGGCGATGACCTCTACCTCGCCAAAGAGCTTGGCTTCCTTTGCCGCCTTTTTTGCCCAAACTCCGCTTTCTACGTAGGCAGCCTTTGTGCTAAGCAGGTTGTAGGCCAACATGCAGAATTGCAGGCTGGCGCCGCCGCCAAGGAACAGCACGTGGTAGCCTTCGGGTATGCCGAGCAGCTCCTTCCACAGCGCGATGCACTCGTTGTGGATAGGTTCAAAGTCTTTGCTGCGGTGCGAAATTTCGATAAGCGACAGGCCGCTGCCGTTCAGGTCAAGCAGCGCTTGCGCCGTATTTTCTATCGCCACACGCGGCAGGATGCAAGGTCCCGCATTAAAGTTGTGCACTTGTTTCATAATTGTATTAAAGATGATTTTTTAATGATTAGTGATTCATGATTATAGTTTAACGATTAACCCCTATAATCCTATTCTTAGTTTTTAGTTTTTAGTTCTTAGCTATCTCACACTCCGCTAAACGAGCTGAAACCTCCGTCGATGGGTAGCACCACGCCGGTAACGAAGCTTGCGGCAGCGCTGCACAGGAACTGCACGGCGCCGTTGAGCTCCGTAATATCGCCAAAGCGCTTCATGGGGGTTTTTGCGATAACCTTCAGGCTGCGGTCGGTGAGCGACCCGTCGGGGTTGATGAGCACCGAGCGGTTTTGGTCGCCGATAAAAAATCCCGGCGCAATGGCGTTGACGCGAATTCCGTCGCCGTACTTGAGCGCCATTTCCATAGCCAGCCACTGGGTAAAGCTGCTCACCCCCGTTTTGGCCACCGAGTAGCCCGGCACGCGGGTAATGGCCGAGTACGCCGCCATGGAGGATACGTTGACAATGGCGCCGCTCTTTTGCGATGCCATGATTTTGCCAAAAACCAAGCTGGGATATACCGTTCCGTTGAGGTTGAGGTCGGTAACTTTTTTCCAGTCGGCAAGGTTCATGTCGAAAACGGGCTGGTCGGGGGCGAGGGTTGCCCCGGGCATGTTTCCGCCTGCGATGTTTAGCAGCGCGTCCACCCTTCCCCAGTGCGCAACGACGTCGCTTGCCACTTTTTCGAGGTTTTCAACGTCCAGCACGTTGCCCACAAAGCCAACGGCCTCGCCGCCCAGCGCGCGCAGCTCCTCCACCCGCGCGTCGAGCTGCTCCTGACGTATGTCGAGCACAACGACTTTGGCGCCCTGCGCCACAAAATGCTTTGCAATACTCCCACCGAGCACTCCGCCGGCGCCCGTAATAACGGCAACTTTGCCGGCAATGCTAAATAGCTTGTCCATGTTGTTAATTAATGTAAGGTTTAAAAATGTAGCCATGCCCGCCCCGTGCGCGGCTACGCGCAGAGGTTGCTCGCGTAAATTAGCAGCGCAAAGATACAAATTAAATTTACGAATTAAAAATTATACGAAGCGGGTAGGGTGTATTTCAAATTGTCGTATCACGCCGCAGGCGTAGTGTCGTGTCGTTCATCAAATGTCGGATAAATTTGGGTGTTAAACCTGAAAGGTTGAATATGAATAACCCCCAATGAAGC